>NZ_MSDP01000028.1:0-37283 GCF_001937155.1 Salinicola sp. MH3R3-1
ACGACCGCCGGCCTACCGACAGGCAACGGTCGAGCGGCCCGATATACCCAACCGCCTGAACCGCCAGTTTACCGTGAGCGCGCCCGATCAGGTGTGGTGTGGCGATATCACCTATGTCTGGGTGCAGAGTCGATGGTACTACCTGGCAGTGGTGCTGGATCTTTATGCCCGGCGTGTCATCGGCTGGGCGTTATCCGACCGTCCCGACGCGGCCCTGGTCATCAAGGCGCTAGACAGGGCCTTCGAGCAACGAGGCAGGCCACTGGGACTACTGGGACTACTGTTCCATTCAGATCAGGGCGGTCAATATGCGAGCCGAGCCTTCCGGCAGCGGCTATGGCGCTATCGGATACAGCAGAGCATGAGCCGTCGCGGTAACTGCTGGGATAACGCCCCGATGGAGCGGCTGTTCCGCAGCTACAAGAGCGAGTGGATGCCATCGACCGGTTATCTGTCGGCGCAGGAAGCATTACGAGATATCAGCTTCTATCTGATGGAGCGCTACAACCGGCAACGGCCGCATCAGTACAACGGCGGCATGTCGCCCGTCCGAGCAGAAGAAACTCTCAATTCACTGTCCGGAATTAGTTGACCACTACAGACCACATCCAGACTCTCGCCCCCGATATCCTGAATCTCATCCGGTATGTCCCAACTGGAAGTTCGCTGTAACAGCCTAAGCGCGGCCAGAATGACATCGACATCTTCCTGGGCCAGCTGATGGGTCAGAGTATCGCTCATGAGATTGCTCCTTCGTGTATCGGTTGGACAGGAGCCACCCCCTCGGGGCGTGGCCCCGAATGGGTGAGTGGTTTCAGAAGAGACTCAGGTCAGCGTGACCCGCGTCATTGGACGAGTGGTGAAGGCATCGAGCGCCGTCTCCGGTGAGTCACCGGAAAAGGGCCGCCCCAACGTGTCGAACACGATCCAGGGACCGTGGCCGTAGTCACGCTCGATATCGAAAGCCGGGCGCAAATGCCCCATCGGACACGCTGGCCAGGCTGGATTGCCCTCATAGACACTGTGAGAATCACCGGCGGATCCCGGTTGCAAGCAGTACGGTTTCATGTCGATAGCTCCTTGAAGGAATGGAGCCATCCCACCGGGAAATGGCCCCGGGTGGGAGAAGAAACGTTAAGTCCGTCTGACGACGGAGCTGTTTTGAAGGGTTCCGGGAGGTTTATCCCGCTGGAACGAAAACTGCCTCCCGAAGGAGGCAGCTCATGACATGTAAGGATCGGCCTGTGTCAGCGTTTCCGTCGCGCTTCCAGCTTGCGATGGACGGTATAGGCATAACCACCAGCAACCGTCATCGATACGGTCAGCACGACAAAAATTGTACCCAACAGCAGGTTTGCAGAGTCCATCAGGCATCACCTCCATCGGTTTCGGCCTTGGTTATCAGTGAGTCTAGCATGCCTTTGGCAATCCCAGCGATCAGGGTCAGGACGAGAAAAATCGCACCTGCCACGAAAGCAGTGAGATAGCCGTCGGGCTGTGTCTTGAGTGCTGGACCCAGAAAAGCTGCAACAACGCACGCAGCGGTAATACTGCTGCTGATTCGATCAGCCGCGTCAAATATCGCGCGAGCGATGCGAAGTCGAGAAGAGTAGGACATGACATCTCCAGTCAATGCTGCAAGAGAGATGTCGCCCATGAGGGAGAGATCTCCCTGCGAGCGGGTGGGTTAAACCACACCCCCGGGAAGCTACCGCTTTCCCGGATGGTGAGGTGGTTGAGGTGGAATCAGACGACCGCTTCGGCGGCACCGACCGATCCGCTGACGGCGGGTTGGGCAGGCATACCGGTTCCCTGCGACGCTGTATCGTCAGCCTGGGCACTGATATCGATTGATGGGGTTTCGTCACGCCGTGGCGATTCATAAACCTTGTCGCCATCCACCTTGGCCCAATTGACGAACAGTAGACGCGCCTTGAGGCTCACGGCTGTTTCGCCAGCGCGATCACCCTTGGTCCGCGTGAACAGATCGGGATAGAGGTCGCCGAGCTTGAAGCCGATCAGGATCTTGGGCTCGTTGGTACCCTTCTCCTTGCGATCGGCCACGGTTGCGGCAAATTTCTTGACCAGCTTTTCCGCTTCGGCACCGCTAACGCGGCAGTCGAAACGGCGATATTCAACATCATTGGCAGGACCATTCAACGCGGATATGTCGCAAGCCCAGAAGGCTTCGCCACGCTTGGGCGTGATCTTGCGGATCCGATTGACATAGCCAACGCCAGTAATGTGAAGGTCGAAGAACTGGTTATCGGTCGAGTTGGACATGGTGTTACTCCTTGGATCGAGTCGTAGGACTCCAGGAGATACACCATCCCCATCGGGGAAAGTGTTCCCCCGGATGGGTGGTTCGGCGCGAGGCCGAGAATTCGGAAGTGGCATCCAGCTCAGGTGAGCGCCGTCTCTCGGGATGCGTTAACGGCTTCGGGAATTGCCCGAAGGCAAAAAGGCGTCACTGATGACCGTCAGTGACCAGCGGCTTACATCGACAGGATTGCGCCACTTTTTCACGGCGTCAACCCCTATCATCGATCGTCAATCGCAAGCCGAGGCAGCGAACACATCGCCGCCTCGCCTTGGGATTGAGGACCAGAACTGCGCGTCCAGTCGGCTACCGATACCGGTTTGGGTAGCAAGTATGAAATTAGCCATCATGCCGGCCATCGGCCATGCCCCTCGTAGTCATGGTTCGATTGCCACTGCATCCGGTCCCGAATCATGGCGTTGGACCGATACGATTGTGCGCGGATCCCCGCACAAAGGGAGCCCAGGGGTCAGGCGGTGGGCGCCGCCACAGTGAAACAAAGTCCAACCGGCCAGCGAGTCATCCTTTGAAAAAATGACTCGCTGGCCGGTCGAGATGGGCTTGAAGAAGGGGTCGACGACCGGTCGACCTGAAACATAGGGAACCTGGAACCCGCATACACGCCAATGTAGTGCAAGAGAGCCTTGCGAAGGGGCGCGCATTCTCACCAGGTGTTTGCGCTTTGGGTTCGGACCCAAGGAGAGTCCAAAGGGACCAACTGATAACCGTCAGTTGGCAACGGGGTGCCTGACCATTATCAGTTAGTCCTCCCGCTTCATCAAGTCGTGTGCCGAGGCTGGCATGCCTTGTCACGCCGCGGTTAACCTCATTGCTCTTCGCGAACCACCCAACCCTCGACGGTTTCACTGCCATGCTCGTCCTTCCAGGCCTTGAGTGCTTTATGATTCCCACCACGGGTCTCGATCACCTCTCCGGTGTTGGGATTCTTGTAGATCTTCAGCTTTCGCTTTCGCCGCCCATTTGCTGTTGACGACTGAGGCACAGAACGAGTGTCATCCGGCGATAATAAATCGATAACGTCTTTCGCCTTCTTGTCATACTCCGTCATCAGTGCTTCGAGCTTGTCTTTGAACTCGAGCTCGTTCTTCAAGCGCTGATCACTTTCCAAGGCTTTGAGCTCTTCCGAAAGCTGCTTGAGTAGTTGCTCTTTCTTCGTATATTCACTCAATAACGACACTGGTCATAACCTCACATTTATCGATTTAAACGACAAGAATTATACCACGGTAAACATCAAATGCTCTGATAGTTGAAAACATGGTATTCATATACAACGTTATTCAAGTGAGTTCCTTTTTCTTTTCGCTGCTTGCTTCGTGGCATGACGTTGGCGCGTTATTTTCATAATTACCTTCGTTCCATCGCAGTCGGGATAGCGGGAGCATGACCAGAAGGGGCCATTGCTGCTCTTGCGCTTGCGCATTTTCGCCTGACACTTGGGACAGGTTTCGCTGGGTGCCTCGGGCAGATTCAACTGAGGCTGCTGGAGCGCGATCTCAATAAGCTTATCGAGCAGCACGCCCTGTCGCTCCATGAAATCATCCAGCGTCATTGTCCCCTCGGCCACCTGGTCCAGCGCCTGTTCCCACAATGCGGTCATCCCAGGGTTGCTGATCTGCGGCGGTAGCGCCGCGATCAGCCCCTGCCCCACCGGGGTCGAAACGATCGTACGCCCCTTCTTGCGAATGAACCCTCGCTTGAGCAGTATCTCGATGATGCCGGCACGAGTCGCCTCTGTGCCAATACCGGCGCTCTCTCGCAGCCTAGCGCGCAGACGTTCGTCAGTGACGAATCGGGCCGCGTTCTTCATCGCCGAGATCAACGTGCCTTCAGCGAATGGCTTCGGCGGCTGGGTCTGGCGATCCTTCACCAGGAGATCCACGACCGTACAGCTTTCCCCCTGACGGAGAGGCGGGAGCGCCTGCGCGCCGGACGCTTCCTCCTCCTCGTCATCACCGTCCTGCCCTTTGCCCTTCCCTCGGGGGAATAGCGCTTTCCAGCCCTCGACCCGCACCTGTCGTCCCGAGGCCACGAACGTCTCACCAACGAGATCCAGACGCGCATCGGTCTGGTCGTACTCATGGGCGGGCAAGAACTGCGCCAGATAATGGCGACGGACGAGATCGTAGACCCGGAACTCTTCTTCGCTCATTCGCTCGATCCGGCAGGGTGCCGTGGTGGGAATGATCCCGTGGTGGGCCGTGATCTTGCTGTCGTTCCAGACTCGGCTTTGGAAATTCTGATCCAGGCGCTCGATAACCGGCGCGAGCTTCTCGTCCGAATACAGGAGCGCCGTCACGACGGTCCCGACCTCGGACAGCATCGACGTCGGCAGGTAGCGGCAGTCGGTACGCGGATAGCTTGTGGCCTTATGGGTCTCGTAGAGGGACTGGGCGATGTCGAGCACCTGCTGGGCGCCGAAGCCGAAACGCTTCGAGCACTCCTGCTGCAGCGTGCCGAGGTCCATGACCAGTGGCTGGGCCTCACGCTTGCGCGATGTCTCGACGGACGCCACCGTGGCCTGGCCGCTCTGGCACCGGGCCGCGATCGTCCGCGCCGCCTCTTGATTGATGCAACGGCCTTCCTCGTCGAGCCAGTCAGCGTTGGCAGGCAGCCACTTCGCCTGGAACGGACCACCCTGCGCCTGTAGGTTCGCCACCACATCCCAGAACGGCTTGGGCACAAAGCTAGCGATCTCCTGATCCCGTCTCACGACCAGAGCCAGCGTCGGCGTCTGTACGCGGCCCACCGACAACACGCCCTGATGGCCCTGTTGCTGAGCCAGCACCGAAAACGCACGAGTCAGATTCATGCCAACCAGCCAGTCCGCACGGGAACGACCCAGGCCCGCCTGGTACAGCGGCCAGGTCGACTCCCCAGGGCGGATGTTGCTCAGGGCCTTGCGAATCGACGCTTCATCCAGCGCCGACAGCCAGAGGCGGGAGACGCGGCCCTGGTAGCGACAAGCGTCGAGGATCTCGCGCCCGATGGTCTCGCCCTCCCGATCGGCGTCGGTGGAGACGATCACCTCGCTGCACTGCTTGAGCAGCCCCTGAATCACCTTGAACTGCTTGCCGGCATCCTTGCGCACCGTGTTCTTCCACTGCGTCGGCCGGATCGGCAGCGTGTCTAATGACCAGCGCTTGAGCGCCGAATCGTAGGCTTCGGGAGGGACCTGTTCGAGGAGATGACCAAAGGCCCAGGTGACGACGACGCCATCGCCCTGCAGACAGCCATTGGCTTTACGGGTTGCCCCCAGGACCGCACCAATATCGCGCGCCTGAGAGGGTTTTTCGCAGAGGAACAATCGAGACATGACACCGGGCCTCACAGAATGTGTATGGCCTCAGCGTGACGAGCTGGATCAGGGGATTCAGCTGGGAATGTTAATCGAGCTGGAGCAGATAATGCGCGTCGTCGATGATCCAGGCTTCCGCATTGCCATGGGCAGCACCGCGCGTGTTGTCTTCGGCCACACAGGCGATCTCAGAGTGTCGTGTCAGCGCCAGGGCCATTCGCTGAGCCAACGGTCCATTGAACGGAATGTCAGCATCGAGCCAGAACCACTGCGCCTTGGAGGCGTTATCGATGGTGATGACCTCACCGCTGAGCCAGCGCATGGGGATCAGGTAACGCCCCTGACCGGGCTTGAGAATGGTCGGTTTGAGCAACGTGCCATCGGGGGCGAAACGACATGTGACCGCACCGTCGATGACAGCCTGAATGTCCGACTCGATCAGCGGGCGATGTCCCAGGCGCGGGCGAATGAAGAACCGTTGATAGACCGCTGCCTCAGTCTCTTTCATCCTTGAGCATCCCCAGGTCGATCCATTCGACGATCGTATCGGCGCTGATACCGTACTCTCGCATCAGCGCTCTGAGCTGAATACGAAACTCGACGACACGGCCAGTCGCCTGCGTATCGTCGAGTTCCCGGAGCATGTTGCCCAGCTGTTCATCCAGGCTCCAACCATCCTTGATGGTGAAGATGTTGGGCATGAGCAATCAGTCTAACGCGGCCTTGAGACGCTGTGTCAGCGCAGACTCCATGGCATTGCCATCGAATAGAGTTCGCTTGTCAGCCGGTGCCCAACTGTAGTGGATGCGCGAGCCCGCGCCACTCTTCTCGATCTGAACCCGCTGCAGGATCGAGTATCGTGTCCCTCCAACGGTCTGCCGTCCGTAATCACCGAGATTGTAGTAGGCCCCCGGGGTGCGGTCGTGCTTCCAGGCTATATCGCCCATCTGCATTTTTGCAGTGGTGCTCTCCGGACTCTCGAAGTCATTAGGGGATCGGAACCCCATCGCCGACTTGATCCGAGCGTAAGCGGTATCGACGTCGACACGGGAATCAATGTCGACCGATCCGCTCTGGCTACCCAGACTTGTCGCATCGGCCGTTTCTCCCTCGGCATTGGTTGCCACTTTCTGCGGCGTCTCGCTGGGATCGTAGTTCAGCGGCTCACCCGTCACCGGATTATTAAAACAGGTCACGCAGACGCCGTTCGAGTAGTAATGATCCTGCGCCGCGCAGCCTGCCAGTGCCACCATCCCCACTGCCATCACCCAGTGCTTCATCCCAGCACTCTCTTTGTCTGTTTGATGATAGAGCCTTCCTTCGAGTCAGCGAGCCCGCTCATTCCGAATAGCTCGGATCAGACCCCGCCGGGTTATCCCATTCACCTTCCGGTCCAGCGGCTTTAGGATAAGCTCCCTGTTGCGGAGCCTGGGACGATGAAGGCTGCCGTGGCGCTTGCTGGCCCTGTGCCGGCTCGAGCTGAACCTGGGTGACGCGGAAAGGCAGGATGCCGATGCGTACGGCCTGCACCTTGAACTGCGACCGGTTATTACCTTCTCCGTCCCGCCATTCGTCCAGCACCATTCGGCCCGATACCATGACGCGCAGTCCCTTCTGGTACAGCCGAGCCCATTGCTCGACATCGCGATGCCATATCTCGACGTTCGCCCAGAAGCCACCCTTGTCGACGTTGCCGGTATCGGTCGGCACCGGATTATCGAATCGGACGTTCAGTCGCATGACGCCACGCGATGGCTGATTGCCATTGGGGGAAAACATTTTCACTTCTGGATCCGAACCAATGTTCCCCTCGCCCATGAAATGCGTGCTCATCTGAATCTCCTGAATCGAATGTATGCCCGACTACAGTGGCCGGGAGCGGCAAAGGACGTCAGCGAGAAACGTTAAGGCCGGTTGCGAACTATTCCGAACCGTTGCAGATGTCAGACCATGGCCTCGATCTCGCCGAGATCGCTCAGCAGGCGATTTAGGCGATCGACCTGTCGAGTCGCCGCCGCAACTTTGGCATTGAAGATCGCGCGCTCGGTCTCGATCTCGACCAGTTGACGCTTCATCCCCACCGATATATCGCCGAACTGGAGCACGGCTTCGAGCAAGCGTCGTCCCATCTGGGTCTGCGCCTTGTCTCTCCACTGCACTGCGCGAACGCGCCCACCACTGTTGTTGTGAGGCTTCAGCCAGAGACCTGCCTGGACCACGGTTCGGTTGTAATGGTTGGCGAAGTCCGCTGCCTCTTGCCACATCCGCCGACACTCCACGTCTAGCTCGTCCCGAAATCGGATCATCTCCCCCTTACCCTTAAAGGGTTTTAAAAGGCCCTTTGCGTACTGATTCAGTGCAAAGTCCTGACGCTGTTCCAGTGCAGTCATCGCGCTCACGGTCCCATCTTGTCTTCGTTGCAGATACTGGCCGCCCCAACACCCTAACCTGCTATTGGCGGAGTGATTACAGTGGAATCACCCTGATCTGCTCTTGGTGGAGTGATTACAGTGGAATCACCCTAACCTGCTCTTGCTGGAGTGATTCCCCCGCATCACCTTGCAGCATTAGTCCTCGGATTCTCCGAGCTGGGGCAGCAACTGAGCGTCGTCTAGATCCGCGCCTTCGAGCTTGTGATCCTGATCACTGCCGGCCAGCTCGGCTCCCTGGCGTCGGATCGTCGGTGCAAACTCACTGCGGCGCGTCCCTTCAAAGATGTCCTGCGGTAGCTCGCCGTACTTCTCGAGAGCGTTTCGGGCCTTGGCGTTATTGGCTGCGAAGTCATCACGCGTCGCCCCGCTGAACCCCGGAAACTTGACCGGCGCGTAACATAGCGATCGCAGGGCGTGGCCGCCCTGATCGCGAATCATCGCGCCACGCTGCTTGTTGCCCAGCAGTCCAATGTGATGGGCCAGCAGCACATCGCGAACGATGCTGTCGTACTGCATCAGCAGCATGACCGCCTGCCAGCCCATCTGACCTCCGGTGAACACGGGGCTCACGAACGGTTGCTGGCTGACGTTGCGGCTGACATCGAGCCCCTCCGGGATCTGCTTCAGAACCTGGCTCACTCGCTTTTCCAGTTGATGGAGCGATTGTCGGGTCTCGTCGATCTTCTCCTCGAGCATGAGCAGCCAGCTGTCGGCGTAGGGATCGTCCCGGCCTGCTGCCTGATGGACACGTCCGGCGAGCGACAGAAACTGTTTGAGACCGACCACCTGTGGCTTGCCGCTTTCGACACCGCGTCCGTGCCAGGCAAGCACTGCCGGATAGGTATGCAGAGTCATCTCGATTTTGCTGCGTAGCTGCCCTACACGGGGCTCAGCGCTGGCCATAATCACTCCTGAATCGTCGATGCACTGGATGGGATGCCAGCATCAAGGCTCGACGAGCGTCGCCCTATCGAAAACGTTAAACGCGATCGCAAGGGTTTCTAGCGCCGTAGCCCCAGTCGCTTGAACATCTGCTCTCGCGCTTGTTCGGTTTCCGCCGAGATTGGCTGCGGTTCCGGCTCAGCAGTCGATGACGGCGTTGGCATCGGCACGACCGGCGAGGTGACGACCCGGCTCAGTTCGGCACTCGTTTCCACATTGTCACGCCGCTTATCGGCAACGCCGCGTCCGTAGCGCGTCAGCTGAAAATTGTCCGAGGCGGCACGCTTCGCCAGAGTGTGCAGGAACCCCAAGGTGTTCTTCACCTTACCGGCGTCGACCCGCCCGGCGGCTTCGTCGATCACCGCCTGCTGCATCTCGGTCGACAACCCCGTCAGCAGGAACGTGACCGATTCCCGCTCGTCGGCAGTCAGTTCGAGCGGCCAGCTCCAGACCAGCGAGGTGTCGCCCGGCTCGCGCGCGGTGGTTTTACAAACACTGTTTGTATAACTACGTACTGTAGGACGAGCCGCATCGGAAACTGTGTCGTAAGTGCCTGATTCACGCATGAGTTTCCGCTGGAAACTGGGATCTTCGGGTTCGGGAAACTGCCCGAGTTTCCGCCGGAAACCGGGCGAATCTGGCTGAGTTTCTGCCGGAAACTGGGCGCCGGCTGACTGAGTTTCCGCTGGAAACTCTGCACGCCTCTGCCGCTCGGCACGCTGGTCGATGACATCGAGCCGGGTCGGCAGCTCGAGCACTCCGCCCTCGGCCAGCTCGTCGCGGACGAGTTGCGCCACCTCGGCCACATCGCGGTTGTGATGACGGGTGCAACGGATGACGTACTCGATGTACTCGGCATCCAGCGACAGCGACTCGGCAGGTGCCAACGGCTCGTCGTGCAGCACGTAGACGTTGCCGATCATGCGCCCGTTACCGGTGTTGCGAGCTTTCATGCCCAGGGTCATCCACCGGGTCAGCCTGAGGATCGCGATGACACGCGCCACGGTCTTGCGTGACGCCTTGCGGTTCGCACCGGAACGCAGCAGCGGCTCCAGTTCGTCATAGGTGGGAAATGCAGTGGTGCGATCGGCGTTCGAGAGCAGCCGGATCATCTGCCAGCCGAGCACGTCGACCGCGCCCAGGCGTTGGTCGAGCAGCAGGGCTCGGGGAACGGTTTCATGGGGGTTCCCCATGAACAGCAGGCCGTCGAGCGCATCTTCCTGACTGTTTGACGCCGAGGCGGCATCGCCTCGGCGTTGAGTCATGGATGACGCGGCGCGCCCGATGAGCGCGTCAAAATGTTTCATCACGCCACCCCTTCACGCACCACGCCCTCATCCTCGGCAGGCAGGCTTTGCTGTCGCGCCTGCTCCGGCTGGGTCCACTGCTTGATCAGGGTCCAGATCACCGCCAAGGGCAGCGCGACCTCTTCGGCCAACACCAGCATGCCGCGAATGTCTTCCACGGCACCGGGGCCAGCCGGGTCATCAGAGATGGTCTGCCAGCGGTGGTACGCCTCGTGCTCTACCTTCTCTTCCGGCATGGGCAAGCGTCCCTGCCGGCTCGGCACGCCCAGCAGCGTGCGACGCGCCGAGCAGTCGTTCGGGGTCAGGCCGAAGAAGGTGGACAGCATGTGCACGCTGGCCCCGTGTCGAATGCAGTGATCGACCAGCCCGTCGCGATCCTGGTCGCGATCGACTCGGCGCAGCGCCGCCTTGAAGGTGTCGTGATCCAGCTCGAACCGGGCCACGCCCGGAAACTCATTGATCAGGGATTCGATCTCGCTGGCCCGCAGGCGACTGAGACTCTGCAGCTCGTCATCGCGAAAACCCAGCGCCCGGGCGCGACGCATGTCACCCTCGCGGATCAGAACCAGCGCCTGGTTGAACAGCGCATGATTGAGTTGCGGTGTTGCCATCACGAATCCCCCTCTGCATCGAGACCGTCACGCAAGATCCGGATTAACCGGGTCAGCCAGAACACACGAACGAAAAGACCATCGGGAAAGCGCACGTCGGTGTCGTTACCGTGACTGCCCACCAGCTCGCCCAACAATGAGATATCACTTGGCATCACCGGGTCGATGTTGCCCTCGAGGCCGGCGAGCAGTTGCCAGACGAGCTGAGCACGCCGGCTGGGAGCCCCCTCGAGGGGACCGAGTTCATAGCCGAGACCGTCGCGGGCATTGAGGCGGATTACCTCGCTGGATCCGCTCACCTCGATTCCCGCCCATCTGGCTAGCAGCTGAACCACCTCGCCGATCTGCATGCGCAGATCCTGGGCGTTGCGACGCCAGGTCGGGACGTGCCAGAGATCGGTGATCGGGGCAATGCGGCCGCCGTCCTGGAGCGGCACGCTCTTGAGCGCCGCCGCTTCGAAGTCGATCGCTTCCTCGCCGTGCTCCTTCGCCTGCCAGTGACGCAACTGGCGATGCCCCTCGGTTTCATGGTGAGGCGAGAGTGTCAGATCGGCAGCGATCGTGGCCTGCTCCTCGGGAGAGCGAGTGGGCTGAGGTGTGTGTTCCTGTAGAAGGCCGTCGGTATCCAGCAGTCCGCCGAGGCCATCGTTGTCATCTTCACCAGCGCCAAACCCTTGCGGTGCCGCCGGCGTCCGTTGAGTCTGGGCCTCGAGTGCGGCATTGCGCTGTTCAAGCTGTTCGAGCTGGGCGCGCATCTGCTTCATGGCAACAGACTCACCCGCGCCGCCGGATTCCGGCACGCCGCGTTCGGTGGGCAACGGTGCCGGCGAGGTGTCGAGATCGGTCTGGCCATCGCCGAACATCAGGTCATTCGGATCGGAATCACCCTCGCCATCGGCTGACTGACCGGCGCCCTGAGAAGCTTTAGAGGTTGATGGCAGAGAAGGTGAACCCGGCGACTTGCCGGATGACAAGCCACCCTGGGAGGTGTCCGGTTTCGGCGGGTAGAGGTGGCGCTCCTGGGGATGACGCAGGCGTTCCAGTTCGCTGTCGACCGTGGTCCAAATGTCGGCGCGCTCGTCTTCCGTCGCCGCCCGGGCGTACTTGCGCACGGTGAACCAGTTCTTCCAGGCCATGTCGATGGGGTTGAAGTGCAGTCCGGTGTGCTCGTTGAGCATGCCCTTGAGGCGATCCTCGACGATGTTCCAGCGAAACTCGGTTTGGCCCTCGTGATCGAGCTGCGCCATCTCCTCATGCCAGGCCTGGGCGAAGTTGCTGTCGACGACGTTGCTGGCCCACGGCTCGCCCTCGCCGAGATCGTCGGCGTGTTCGACCCAGTAGTCGGCGCACCGGGTCCAGCACTCGTCGCAGAACTGGCGATAGGAGATCAGCTTCTCGATCTGAGGACGGCCCATGCCAGCGTCCAGGGTCAGCGGCAGGGTCGGCAGAAAGTGCTCAATGCTATAGAGCATCTTCGAGATATTGCTTTGGCTGATTGTGTAACCCAGTGCGCGCAGCCGCTTGGTCAACTCACGCTGGGAGATGGTCTCGCCAGCGTCCTCCTCGATCATGCGCTTGGCCTCGTAGATGCCACGTGCCCGGTCGATCCAACTGAGCTGGCCCCGGTTATCGTTCTCGGCCAAGTGCCCGGCTAGCACGTTGATCTCGCCCTGCCACGGGATGAAGTGGCAATCCTGGTGGTAGAACTGCTTGTCGTCAGTCTCCTGGTACAGCTCGTTGAGGATCATCAGGCGGGTATTGCCGCCGTCGGAGACCATGTAGCGATCATCGCCCGGTCGTTGAGTGACGGTCAGTTTCTGCTTGAGCCCAACGGCACGGATCGAATCCTTGATCTCCTCGTACTTCGGATTGTGGTGAGTACGCGGGTTGCGGTCATAGGGGCGCAGCTGATCCAACGTCAACGACATAGCCTGCTCGCTGGTCGGCGCCGGCAGCCGGTCGGTGGGCTGACTCCTGAGCGCCGGTCCCGGCTGGTTCAGCTTCGCCGTGATCTGATCAGGGGTAACGGATGGTTTACTCATGAGGTTCACTCCGGCTGCCGCGAGGCGCAGCCTTCAGAATCGAAGAAATGGTTCAACTGCTCGTTTAAACGACCGATGCTTTGCGTGAGCCCGTGGAGGCTTAGATCGCTGCGAGTCTTCGGCGGATACTGTTGGCACAGCGCCAGCAGACCGCGACGTAGATCAAGCAGGTTGTCGTTGACGATCACCAGCAGCTCGAAATCGCTGAGGTTGAAATACTGGAGCTGCGACCAACGCAGGCTGTGATGCGGCTGCATCTCGAGTCGGCTGGTCTGGTCGCACGCCATGTGGAACACCAGCCAGGTATCGGCGAGCAACGCGCGCAGCGCGTCGTTGCGCTTGTTGTGTGCCTGAGGGTGACACGAGAACCAGCACTCCAGCGTCTCGACCCAGCCGGCGAATGGGTCGAGCAGCCCCAGGGCCAGACACTCCCGCCCCTGCAGATACCGCTCCATGCCCCCGCCCCTGGCCACGCGTGTCGGAAAAGCGACGATCTCAGCCATGGGACAGCTCCTTGTGTTGGTCACGATCGACGCCGCCATGCAGGCGAGCATTGCGGCCGGCGGCATAACCCCTGGCCATCGCTCGCCGATCGTCACGGCGTTGACCGCGATCGATGGCGTTCATCGCCTCGAGCTGGGGATAGAGGCGCTGCTGAAAGTGCTCGATCCCCACGATGGCCTCTTCTGTCTTCTCCACCGGCACGATGTGTTCGAACGCGCCCGCAACCCATGCCAGGGCATAGGCATCGGCCCGGCGAATCTTGGTGATGCGTTTCGCGCGCTTGTTCATGCCGTTCAGGAAGGCCTTGCGATCGGCGATCAGCTGACGCTGGAGCACCTCGAAGGCATAGGCCGCGATGCGCACCTGACTCGCCTCGCCCAGGAAGGCGAAGTAGCCCTGCCAGCCTTCGAACGCCGGCCGGGGCTCGTAGATGGTGGCGGTGCCGAAGGCGGCGTTGACCAAGGTGGCCAGATGGTCGAGCCAGCGCGGTGGCTTGCGTCCGGTCGGCGACTTGACGACCACCCGGTCGATGGTAGACGCCGCTACGTCGATCTCGCTGACGCCGTACTCGTCCATGAGGTGCTGCGCCTGGCGCAGCGCCGTACCAGCTTCGTGCTCATTGGCCGAGCGTGACAGCGCCAGGCAGCGCTCGATCTTGCGAAGAATGCGATCGGGAATCATGCTTCGCCCTCCTCTTGTCGCTCCATCCGGCGCAGCCGTGCCAGCACGTTCTTCTCGGCTCGCGCGTCGCTGGGTGAAAATCCGGTGAACACGGGCGGGCAGCCCGGCTTGATGAAGCGAACGTGGCCGCCACGGGTGCGTTCGACAATCCAGCCATGAGTCACGGCATAACGCACCACGCGCTTCAGGGCGCGCGTCGAGCAGCGAATCGGCAGTGCGTCAGGCATGGGCCACCTCCTGGTAGGGAAGATTGAGTTCCATCTGACCGGCCCATTCCGCCGCCCGCGGATTGAGCCACAGACACTCGGTACGCTGCCCAGAACCACGCTGGGCCGATGCCTGCACATGCCGTCGAGCCATGCGCCAACCCCTGAGCACGTCACGATAGAGGTCGGCGTCGTAGCCGGAGAGAATCACGTAGCCCTGAGCGAGCCGAAGGCGCTCTAGCAATTCAATGTGACGCAGGTCGCTCAGCTCATGGCTGTAAACGCGCCGATGCCCCTTCTCTCGGGTCTCCTCGAGATAAGGGGGATCGACGTAGTGAAGCGTGCGCGGGGAGTCATGCTGGGCGATGACGGTCAGGGCGTCGCGGTTCTCGATCAGCACACCCGACAGCCGCTCGGCCACCAGACCGATCACGGTCGGCAACCGCTGCCAGTGATGCTGTGTCGTGCCGTGGGCACGTCGGGTATCGGTGCGGAAGCCGGAATTGCCTCGGGTCGCGCCGGCGGAACCGAAACCCATGTGGGCACGGATCAGCAGCCGTCGAGCGCGCTCTACCGGATCCGGGGTGTCGTCCCAGGCACGCTCGAACTCGACACGCGCATAGGGGGTGAGCGCGATCTGTTCAATGAGGCACTGGCGCTGCTCGGAACTGCGCAGCACCTCGAACAGATTGACGACATCGCCATCCAGATCGTTGTAGACCTCGGCGTAGTTGCGCGGCTTCTGCAGGAGGACACCTGCAGCGCCACCAAGGGACTCGACGTAGACATCGAAGGCGGAGATTGGAGGAAAGTGCGCCATGATCCACGGGGCCAGACGGAACTTGCCGCCGTGGTAGCGCATCAGAGGAATCCTCACTGTCATGACGCGACCCTCCTGAACTCCACCTCTGCCTCTCGCTGAGAAGCTAGATATTCATAACGCGCCATCCATTGCCCAAAGGCATGATCCATCGACCAGGGCTGGATGCGCATTGGCAGTGGTACCACCCCTTCTAGGCAATCCCAGGAATCCCCTTCGCACAGCAAGTCCCGGCGTTCCGTTGCGAGCAGGATCAGGTCGATATTCTTAATGCAGGGATCCATGGCACCGGGGAGCCCGAAACGCTCTGCAATCGCTGCCCAAAACCGACCTTCGATACGTTTGAACTCCGGCATCAGCGCTTTCAGCGGCGACACCATGTCCCCGATATAGGCTTCGGTGGCGTCGTGCATCAAGGCCGTAAGCTGATGTTCGGCAGGCACGAACTGGCTCGCGAGCACACAGTGCTGCGCGACGCTGTAATGCTGACGGGTATGCCCGCCGAATCGGCAAATGCGGCTCAGTGAGCGTCCGATGTCCACGGGGTCGATCATCCGTGGCGTTGGGCTGGCCATGTGAACAGAGTGGCCTGAGTGGGTGGTAATGAAGCTCATGACCGTCCCTCCTGTACCTGCTTCCACGCCAACGACTCGAACCGCGTGCTCGAGCCTACGAACGTCAAATGCACCGCGCCGGTAGGCCCGTTGCGCTGCTTGCCGATGATCAGCTCGGCGAGTCCCTTGTTGTCAGGGTTGTCGGGGTTATAGACCTCGTCGCGATAGACGAACCCGATGACATCGGCATCCTGCTCGATCGCGCCGGAGTCGCGCAGATCGGCCATGCAGGGGCGTTTGTTGGGACGGTTCTCCAGCGTGCGGTTGAGTTGCGAAAGCGCCACCACCGGGCAGTTGAGATCCTTGGCAGTAGCCTTGAGGATGCGAGAAATCGCAGAGATTTCGTTGTTGCGGTTCTCGGAGCCTGGCTCCTCAAGCAGCTGCAGATAGTCGATCAGGATCAGGGCGGGCTTGCCGTGGCGGCGCACCAGCCGGCGGGCGCGTGACTTGAGAGAGGTCGCGGAGATGCCGCTGGAGTCATCGACGAACAGACGTTCCTCGAAGCCGAGTATGCGGTTCGTGGCCGAGGTCAGCTTTTCCCAGCCACCGTCATCGAGCTGGCCTGAGCGCAGCTTGCTCAAATCCAGACGCCCCATGCTGGCCATGAGACGCAGCATCAACTGCTCCTCGGGCATCTCGAGCGAGAAGACGAAGATCGGCGCGGTGGCCAGCTCGGTGCGACCGGCCGTGGCGACCAGCGCATTCTCGACGAGGTTCATGCCCAGCGTGGTCTTGCCCATCGAGGGGCGACCGGCGATGACGATCAAGTCGGAGTCCTGCCAGCCGCAAGTGAGTTCGTCGAGATCCTTGTAGCCAGTCGGCGTGCCGGTGATGCCGTCCTTGGCATTGAAAGCGCGGTCGATAGTATCGATCGCCGCCGTCAAGGCATGACGTATGCCGGTCTCCTTGCCTTGCCGGTTCTCGGCCAACGCGAACAGCTGGTGTTCAGTGGCCTCGATCAATGCCTGGCTGAGTTGCTGTCCATCCAGCGCCCGCTGGCAGAGGTCGCGGCCCATGTTGGCCAACTGACGACGGCGCTGATGCTCTCGTACGATGCCCGCATAGGCGACAACATTCGTCGCTGAAGGCGTGTTGCGAGCCAGCTCGGCCAGATAGGGCAGACCCCCACAGGTCTCGATATGACCATCGCGCTCGAGCAGCTCGGAGAGTGTCACGACATCGAGCGGCTTCTCATCATGGGAAAGCTCTTCCATCGCCTTGAAGATCAGCCGATGCGGATAGTGATAGAACGCTGACGCGTCGACGATCTCGCAGATGTCCTCCCACTTCGTGTTGTCGAGCATCAACGCGCCAAGCGTGGACTGCTCACCCTCGATACTGTGCGGCGGCAGAAGCCCCATGGCTTCTGCCCCGACGGGTGCAGGGGATTGGGTCTCAATGGACATGGCCCACCCCCGATTTCCCGGTGCCGGATTTACCGTTGGAGATGACAGCGCCTACCGCGTGGATGGCGTCGGCCCACTCGGGATAGAGATCAATGGCCACTGCCTTGAGCTGATCGGCGCAGGCCGGCGCCTTGCGACTGTAGGGCTTTCGCGGCTCGACCCGATGGACGGGCAAGCCCTGGAGCGCGGCCGAACGGTAAGCGGAGAGATTGACCAGCGGCGTCTCGAGCACGCTGATGCCGTGATCTTCTACCTCGGCATACATGGTGCGAATGCTGTCGGCGATGTCACGGGCATCACGGAGCTGGTCGGTCATCTTGTTGAGCAGGATGGAGACCGGCGGCACCTCGAAACGGGTATAACGTGCCAGCTCGCGTAGCTCGTTGAGCATGCCCTGAGTGCCGCGCACGAATTCGCGGGCGGTGAGCAGTTCGGGAACGATGGGAGAGATCAGCCGATCGGCGGCCATGACGGCCATCTCGAGAATCACTGAGCGCGCGCCCTGGGTATCGATGAGGATGGCGTCATAGCGATCGGCGAAGCGATCGAGGAGGTCGATCAGGCGGAAGCGTCCATTCGGGGCGTTGAGCAACAGCTGCTGCAACTGATTCCGATAGTCGTTGGAGACGATGATGTCGAGATTGGAGACAGCGGTATGAGAGATGATCTGGTCGAGGTCGACCAGCTCTGTCGCGAGTAGCTCGTACACGCCGCCGGGGGCCGGCTGTGACAGCTCGTAGTAGGAAGAGAGGGTTGGCTGGGAATCCAGATCTATGAGGAGAACCCGGAGACCGGCATCTGCCAGGAGACCGCCGAGGTTGGCCGTCGTGGTCGTCTTGCCGACGCCGCCCTTGGAGCAAACCGTTGCTGAAACACGCATAACTGCACCTCATCCAGTGGTAAGCGGAATGAGTGCAATAGATGCTGGGCGGGACAATTTTCGAGGCTACATGATGCTGAGGCTTTCGCTGATGCAGGTGCCAAGGTGTTTACCCCGGACCTGCTCATCGCAATTCAGCTATTCCACCATCTCTAAGCTCTGGTGCCGACACCAGGAGTCGAACCCGGGACCTACTGATTACAAGTCAGTTGCTCTACCAACTGAGCTATGTCGGCGAGCATAGAGACGTTAGCGATGGCTGGGGCAGCAGGATTCGAACCTGCGCATACCGCTACCAAAAAGCGGTGCCTTACCACTTGGCGATGCCCCAGCATTGATGGTGGCCAGAGACGGAATCGAACCGCCGACACGGGGATTTTCAATCCCCTGCTCTACCGACTGAGCTATCTGGCCTTCGCCAACGGGGACGCATTTAACCAGCAAGCCGTTTGGGGGTCAAGCCTTTTTATTTCAAAAAGATGAGTTCCCTTCGCGACATCGAAAAATCACTGGCTGGGCGGTACGTAGCCCTCGGCGTGATCGGTTTCTTCATTGTCGAAAAAACGATTCATCTGGGCCATCAGATACGCCCGTGATTCCGGGTCCAGCATGTTGAGATGCTTCTCGTTGATCAGCCGGGTCTGTTGGGCCTGCCACTCTTCCCAGGCGCGCTTGGAGACGGTCTGCTGGATTTCCTGGCCCTTGGGGCCGGGCAGCGGCGGGAACGCCAGAGCTTCGAGCTCCTGCTGGTATTTACGGCAGAATACGGTCTGCACCATGTAAACCTCCTGTCATGCGTTGAGTGCGTGGGTCTGAGCCAGTGTCGCCAACAGGGTTTTGACCGGCGCGGCCAGGCCGACATTGGCGGGCTCGGCGGGGTCGACCCATTGGCGATTCGATTCCGCCACGGCGGTAACGGCGTTCTGATCCGGAAGCCGCGCAGGCCGGGGCGTGATCTCCAGCCGGAAATGGGTGAATGTGTGGGTGAACGGTCGCCAGGCGGATTCGAGGTGGACGCCCCGACAGTGCCGTTCCAGCCACTCGTGCAGCTCATCGTCGCCATCGAACTGCGGAAAGCCCCACAGGCCGCCCCACAGGCCGCTGGGCGGGCGTCTTTCGAGTAGCACCCGTCCCGAGTCGTCCCGCAACAGTAACATCTGAGTCTGGCGCGTCGGCAACTCGCGCTTGGGCTTGGAACCGGGGTAGCGGCGCTCCTCGCCCTGGGCGTGTGCCGCGCAGACATCCTCGAACGGGCACAGCAGGCAGCTCGGCTTGCCACGCGTGCAGATCATGGCGCCGAGATCCATCATCGCCTGGGTGTAATCGGGCAGCCGCTCTTCTGGAGTGTAGCGCTCCGCCAGCGTCCACAGCCTTGCCAGGACGTCGCTCCTGCCCGGCCAGCCGTCCACCGCATGCAGGCGAGCCAGCACGCGTTTGACGTTGCCGTCGAGAATCGCGGCCCGCTGGCCGGTACTGATGCTGACGATTGCGCCGGCCGTGGAGCGCCCGATCCCCGGCAAGGCGGTCATCGCCTCGAGATCGTGGGTCGGGAACTCGCCATCGTGCTCGTCCACGACGACCTTGGCGGCCTTGTGCAGGTTACGCGCCCGGGCGTAGTAACCGAGCCCGGTCCACAGGTGCAGCACATCGTCCTGGGGCGCATCCGCCAGCGTTTGAACATCCGGGAACCGCGTCATGAAACGTTCGAAATAGGGGATGACGGTAGTGACCTGGGTCTGCTGCAGCATGATTTCCGACACCCAGACCCGATAAGCCGTCTTGTCGTACTGCCACGGCAACGACTTGCGCCCGTGAGCGTCGAACCAGTCGAACACGCGCTGACGAAAGGCCTCGGCCGAGAGCGCTATTTCTGCCAAACGACACCTCTTGTGAATGATGGGACTCAGCGAAAAATCTGGGTGAGGAAACCGAATCGAATAAAACGGCGCCGACATTGCGTCGGCGCCGAGACTGGCCTTTGCCCGGGTTTACTGGAATAGATCGCGAATCTTGTTGCCGATCTTGTCGGCCGCGCCCTCTCCCAGCTTGTCGTCGATCTTCTGGCGGGTCTCGTCGTCGAGCTGCTTGTCGAGTTCCTCGTCGACGCGTTCACCGGCCTTGCGCTTGGCCTCATCCTTGGCGAGCTCGCCGAGCGAACTCTGGAACGCCTCGCGGTCGAATCCGCACCACTGGCCCGGCGCATCATTCAGACTGCCCTGGCAGCGGATCGGGAAGTCGACCTTGGCCAGCCGCGGGTTGACCCCGCAGGCCGCCTCGTCGGCGGTATCGGTAAAGCGCGCCGCGGCACGGTAGTCGAGGCGATTGGTCACCAGATTGACGTCGCCCTTGCCGGTCACGTCGATGCCCGGGATGGCGATGTCGAGATCGTCGTTGTGTACCACGCCGTTGTCGATCGTCACGCTGGCCTGCAGGCGGTCGAAGGCGGTGTCCTCGCTCCACTCGCGGGTCGATTCACGGCCTTCCAGGGTCGCCACGGCCGTGCACAGCTGACGCGACACGTTGACGTCGAGCATCGCGCCGTCATCGATCCGCAGCGCGGCCTGACCGTCGAGGTTCTGTTTGAGCCCTTCGACAGTGTTGGTGCGGGAATCGAAGTCGCCCTGCAGGTTGAGTTTGCCGCGCAGCGGCGACGTCTTGCCGCTGAAGCCCTGATACAGCGGCGCGATATCGACACCGTTCATGCGTTCGGTGAAGGAGAGCTTGATCGGCGGCTGTCGCAGATCCAGAGCGCTGGAAGCCTGCAGCGAGCCGTCGTAGAGGCTGGCGTCGAGAGAATCGATGCGCTGGCGCCCGCCGCTGCCGCTGGTGGTCAGTTCAACGCCGCTCAAGTCGATGCCCTTGACCTTGAGAGAGTCGAGCGTCAGGTGCCCTTCCTGCTTGAGCCCCGCCAGCCAATCGACGGGCAGCAGCTCGGCTCCCTCGACCGCCGCCAGTGCCGGCGCGATGCCGAGCGTCGAGAGCCAGGCGGTGTCCTTGGCGTCGTCACTCTGTACACCCTCGCCGGCATCCTGCACCCGCGGCGCCAGATAACGGTCCAGATCGAGCTTGTCTCCGGCAAGGTCGAAATTCAGCGCCTGACCGTCGAACGCGGCGCCCAGCGAGCCACGCAGCTGCGTGTCGTCCAGCGTCATCTGCAGATCGTCGAAATCGATGTGCTGCGCGTCGCCGGAAAACGGCCCGCTCATCGAGAATGCGGTAAGCACCTTGTCGTCGGCGCTGTTCACGTCGACGCCGAATCGGGTCAGCCAGTCTCGAATCGACAGCGGCGCCAGCTCCATTCGTCCCTGATAGCGGGGCGCGTCGTCCAGCCGCGTGATATCCACGCTGCCTTTGAGATCCAGGCCATCGTCTCCGCTTAGGGAAACGTCGTTGAGCGTGGCGGTCTGGGCCTCGAGATCGGCCACGGCATTGCCCTGAAGGTCCAGCGACAGCGGCGTTTCCTGCATGGCGGAGTGGTAGAGCGAAGCACCGAGCTTGATCCCGTCGGCGCGGTACTGCTTCGCCTGGGTATCGGCGACGAGCGTGGCGACTTTCAGGTTGAGCGTCTGCGCCTGCTCGGCCAGCGCCGGCATCCGGGCCTTGCCGTCGAGCGTCACGTTCTCGAAGGTATAGCGCTTGGCGCCGAGATCCATGCGCATCTGGCTCTTGAACTGCACATTGCCGTTGAGGTCCGGCTGGCGCCCGTCGACATCGAACGAGAGCTGCACCGGGAACGACGATTGCGGGCTGACGTTGCGGCTCTGCAGGCCGAGGTTGGACAGGGTGATATCCAGCGACTTCTGCCGGTCGACGTAATTCACTTGGCTGTTGGAGACCTGGATACTGGCGATGTCGAACGCCACCGCCTGATCGTCGCCCTGTTTCAGGCCCGGGCCCTTTTTCTCCGATTTCGCTGGCGCGGATTTCTCCGCCAGCGCCGGCTGTTCCGTCTGGGCTTCGGCGCTCGAGCCGTCAGCGTTGTCGTTCTCGGCCAGCCGATCCAGCAGCGCCTGCCAGTTGCCCTGGCCCTGCGTATCGCGGGCCAGATTGAGACGCATGCCGTCGAGAATCAGGCCGTCGATGGAGACGTCTCCAGTCAGCAACGGCGTAAAAGCCACGCTGACTTCAGCGTTGTCGAAGCCGACAAAAGGCGCGTCGTCGTCCGGGGACTGGGCGGGGAGCCAGGCCTCGGCATCCTTGACGCTGACGCCGATGCGCGGATAGAAGGACCACGACAGCGGCCCGTCGAGGCGCAGCTCGAGGCCGCTTTGATTGCGAACCGCCTCGATCAGGCGCGGCTTGAGGTCATTCGGGTCGAAGAACGTGGTGATATAAACCACCGCCACCACGACAAGAATCCCCAGCACCCCGACTGCCGCCAGCAACGCTCTGAACAGCCCCTTCATTCGAATCCTCCCTGTGCGCGGCCATCGACAGCCACCTGCGGACGGCAAGTGGTGCGCGCCAGCATCTTGAAGCGACCATTTTGACCGGACCCGATGGCGATACGATGATGGCCGCTCGATAAACGCTGCCATTGTAGCGGATGCCGGGCCCGATTCACTATAATGGCGGATTCTCGCCAACCGTATCGGGAGACTCCCCCCGCATGTCCGAGCGCATTGCCACGGTGTCACGCAACACCAACGAGACCCAGATCACGGTCACGGTGAACCTGGACGGCAGCGGCCGCCTGGATTGCCAGACCGGCGTTCCCTTCCTCGATCACATGCTGGACCAGGTGGCTCGCCACGGTATGCTCGATCTGACGGTCGACGCCAAGGGCGATCTCGAGATCGACGAGCACCATACCGTCGAGGATCTCGGCATCACGCTCGGCCAGGCATTCGCCCAGGCGATCGGCGACAAGCGTGGCATCCGTCGTTACGGCCACGCTTACGTGCCGCTCGACGAAGCGCTGTCCCGCGTGGTGATCGATTTCTCCGGCCGGTCCGGCCTGTTCATGGATGTCGAATTCACCCGCGCGACCATCGGCCGGCTGGATACGCAGCTTTTCTGGGAGTTCTTCCAGGGCTTCGTCAACCACGCCCAGGTCACGCTGCATATCGACAACCTCAAGGGCTTCAACGCTCACCATCAGGCGGAAACCATCTTCAAGGCGTTCGGTCGCGCACTGCGCGCCGCCGTCGAGGAAGATCCGCGCATGGCCGGCCAGATGCCGTCGACCAAAGGCAGTCTGTGATACCGTCCATCGATACCACCGAATCAGCGAGGGAACCGCAATGACGATCGCCGTGATCGATTACGGAATGGGCAACCTGCACTCCGTGGCCAAGGCGCTCGAGCACGTCACCCATGAAAACGTCATGGTGACCCGCGATCCGCGTTCGATTCGCGGTGCCTCGCGCCTGGTGCTGCCCGGACAGGGCGCGATTCGCGACTGCATGGGCGAATTGCAGCGCACCGAACTCGAAGGCCTGGTCAAGGATCTGCTCGAAGAGCAGGCCAAGCCGCTGCTGGGTATCTGCGTCGGTCAGCAGATGCTGTTCGATCGCAGCGAGGAGAACGGCGGTGTCGACTGTCTGAGCTTTCTCCCCGGCAAGGTACGTCGTTTCGGGCATAAGCTGACCACGCCCGAGGGCGAGCGCCTCAAGGTGCCGCACATGGGCTGGAATCGGGTGACGCAGCATCACCAACATCCGCTCTGGAATGGTATCGAGGACGGCGCGCGGTTCTACTTCGTGCACAGCTACTACGTCGAAGCCGACAATGACCAGGATGTCTTCGGGTCGACCGAATACGCCGGCATCGACGCCCATGTGGTCACCGGTCGCGGTACCGTCTTCGCCGTCCAGTTCCATCCGGAGAAGAGCGCCAAGGACGGCCTGCAATTGCTGGAAAATTTCGTCAACTGGGCGCCCTAGGCATCATCCGAAAAGTGGCTGCCGCGCCGGCTTTTCAGACGGCACCTGACTGACTCAAAGGACTCGAAACCATGCTGGTAATTCCCGCCATCGATCTCAAGGACGGCCAGTGCGTGCGCCTCAAGCAGGGCCGCATGGACGACGCCACGTCCTACGGTGACGACCCGGTGGCGATGGCCGCACGCTGGGTCGAGGCCGGCGCGCGTCGGCTGCATCTGGTCGATCTCAATGGCGCGTTCGAGGGCAAGCCGGTCAATGGCGAAGCCGTTACCGCCATCGCCCGCGCCTTCCCGGATCTGCCGATCCAGATCGGCGGCGGTATCCGTAGCGCGGAGACCATCGAGCACTATCTCGCCGCCGGCGTCAGCTACGTGATCATCGGCACCAAGGCGGTCAAGGAGCCGGATTTCGTCGGCGAGATGTGTCGCCGGTTTCCCGGTCACGTGATCGTCGGCCTGGATGCCCGCGACGGCTTCGTCGCTACCGATGGCTGGGCCGAGGTCTCGACGGTCAAGGCCGTGGACCTGGCCAGGCGTTTCCGGGATGACGGCGTCTCCTCGATCGTCTACACCGACATTGCCCGCGACGGCATGATGCAGGGCGTCAACGTCGAGGCCACCGCACAGCTCGCCCGTGACGGCGGTCTGCCGGTGATCGCCTCCGGCGGCGTGACCGACCTGGAGGATATCCGCGCGCTGGCCCAGGTTGCCGACAGCGGCATCATCGGTGCCATCACCGGCCGTGCCATCTACGAAGGCTCGCTCGATGTGGCCGAGGCTCAGGCGCTAAGTGATTCGATTCGGGGCGATTCGGTTCAGGGTGATTCGATCCGGGCCGACCGGATTGGCGCCGCCAAGGGAGATGTCTCATGACACTGGCCAAACGCATCATCCCGTGTCTCGACGTCGACGCCGGCCGCGTGGTCAAGGGCGTCAATTTCGTCGGAATCCGCGACGCCGGCGACCCGGTCGAGATCGCCAAGCGCTACAACCAGCAGGGCGCCGACGAGATCACCTTTCTCGACATTACCGCCAGCCACGAAGACCGCGATACCACCGTCGAGATGGTCGAGCGCATCGCCGGCGAGGTGTTCATCCCGCTGACCGTGGGCGGCGGCATCCGTCGCTGCGAGGATATCCGCACCATGCTCAATGCCGGGGCGGACAAGGTCTCGATCAACACCGCCGCCGTCACCAATCCGGACTTCGTGCGCGAAGCCGCCGAGCGCTTCGGCAGCCAGTGCATTGTGGTGGCGATCGACGCCAAGAAGGTCAGCGCCGAAGGCGAACCGCCGCGCTGGGAGATCTTCACCCACGGCGGGCGACGCCCCACCGGGCTGGATGCGGTGGACTGGGCGCGCAAGATGGTCGAGTACGGCGCCGGCGAGCTGCTGTTGACCAGCATGGACCGCGACGGCACCAAGGTGGGTTTCGATCTCGGCGTGACCCGCGCGATCAGCGATGCGGTCGAGGTGCCGGTGATCGCTTCCGGCGGCGTCGGCAATCTCGACCACCTGGTGGCCGGGGTCAAGGAAGGCGGTGCCGATGCGGTCCTCGCCGCCAGCATCTTCCACTTCGGTGAATACACGATTCCCGACGCCAAGCGTTACATGGCCGAACATGGCATCGAAATGCGGCTATAAAGCCGAATCCGGATGCCCGTAACCAGACCGCCGCGCCCTGTTCAAGGCGCGGCGGTCTGGTTTACGAGTCGGCAATGCCGAAAGCACTGGCCCCCTGGCGATGGTCATACGTCACGCCAGGTGGGCATCAAGGCAGGTACTGCGGCTTCACGACCCCTTCGAGTTCCGCGTAGGGAATCATCAACGTCGGCTGGCCCACGGCGTATGGCGCCAGATCATAGACCTGATACTTGATCGCCAGACCTTCGTTCAGCGGTGCTACGTTATCGGATGTCGTAAACGGCCACTGCAGCTCGGACAATCCGGATGCCTGATCGGTCTGGAGCCAGCGCTGGTGGGCGCGCTCGAGAGCGGCCTCATAGGCCGGACGCTGTCCCGGCAACAGCATGTCATCAAGGTCCAAGACCCGCTGTGTATCGCGCTCGATTACCATGTAGGAGGTCAACGGCATGCCGTGAGCGCCACCGCTATACAGGTAGCCGTCGAGCTCGATGACCAGCAGACCATCGTGATCCGCCACCACCTCGGCCTTGAGGTCGGCTTCGAAGCCGGGCATCTCCGGGACACTCCGGCGAGCACTGCGCGAGGCCGCGAACACCTGATCGGCGAACACATTGAACGAAGTCGCCTGCCCTATGGCGTTGCCATCGGGACTATCGCTCAGCCCGCTGGCCAGCCCGAACAGGCGTCGCTCGAGTTCGGCGGAAAGTTGCGGCGAATCGGGGAAACGCAGATAAGCGGCATTGACGTTGGCGCAGTTGGCACCTTCGCAGTCGGGCTCGTGCACGCTCTTCACCACCGGCTCGGCGCGCAATGGATCACTCCCCCAGCCCGGCAGGCTCTGACAACCCGCCAACAGCACTGCAGTTCCCAGTGCTAGGGTTCCCAGCGCCAGGGTTCCCCGCATCGTGCTACTCACCGACCAGCGTCTTTGCATGTTGCTCCTCCTTGAACGTTATTCCTGCGCACCGCTCCGTGCCGCAGTCGACCTTTCTCGTCCCTCAGCGTAGCCAATTTATCCACATCCGGTTGATACGAAGGGTCAGTCGAGACTTAGCCCCAGGTTACTGACTCCCTGGTTGCGGCCCAGCGCACGCAGTGCCGCAAGATCGCCGAGTCTGGGGTCGGCCTCGAGCGCTTCGAGTACCGCATCCTGAAAATCGCGCTCGTCCTGCATCAGCTCATGCTCATGAAACAACGCCTCGAGACGTTCGGCGTCCTCGCTGCCCTCGGACATCTCGATATAGGCGCGTACGCCGTTGCACGAAACGCGGCTGACCTCCAACGCCGCCTCCGGTGCCTCTCCGCGCAGGGTATCGAGGAGAGTGGTCAGTGCCATGACAGTCTCCGTCGCCCGCCGCGCACCAAAGCTGTCATCGGCCTCCGGTGGCTCGACCTCGGCCAGCTTCTCGGCCTGCTTGTCGAAATCGATCTTCGCCGAGGGAACCTTGAGCCGCTCCCACACCAGATCCAGCACGTTGTTCACTACGCTGGGATTCCCCTGACCGCTCATGCCGGCATAGAGCGCATAGTTGGGCACCAGGCGCTCGCTCAGCGCGGCCATGAAGGCAATCTGTCGGCGCGCATCGAGCTGGCGCAGTCTGGCGTTGAAACTAGCCGTGGGCTGGGTCATGAACTCTCCATCATTCTGGCCACATCGTCATTCTGGCCACATCAAATGCGTGGGTACGCGACCACTGGCGTCGAAAACGATGCCTTCCGCGCGTAATTTCTCGTGCTGGCGCTGGGCGCCGCCATGGTCCGCGATGCGTCGGCTGGCGCCGATCACCCGGTACCAGGGCAGGTCGTGCCCGGTCGGCAATTGTCGCATGGCCGTGCCGACCAGACGCGCCGTGGCACCTTCCGTCATCTGGGCGATCCGACCATAGGTAGTAACACGACCCGGCGGAATCTGCGCCACGATGGTGTAGATCTGCTCGAGGATCTGGGCTCGAATGGCCATCGCTAAAACTCCGTTTCACGCTTGTGGAGCGATCCGGTCATCCCCATGATGAACCTATCATGCATATCTATTTTCTCCAGCATAGCCCGTTGTTTGGCCCGGCCCGCATGGCGGACTGGCTCGCCGGCATGGGGCATAGCCACAATCACTGTCGACTGGACGAGGGTGAGCTGCCGCCGCCCCTGGCCAACTGCGACGCGCTGATTCTGCTCGACGCGTTCTCGCCGCCCGATGCAACGCTATTCAAGCGTGAACGCAAGCTGCTCGACCGTGCCTTGAGGAGCAACAAGCCGGTGCTGGGCATCGGCTTCGGCGCGGGCCTGATTGCCGAAGCGCTCGGTTCCATCGTCTCGCCCGCGGTGCAGCCGGAGCTCGGCTGGCAGCCGCTGACACTGGCCGACGAGAGCCCCTTCGATCTGCCGGAAACCTTCGAGGCGCTGCTGTGGCACCAGGACATCTTCGGCCTGCCGGATGGCTCCCTGCCCCTGGGCAGCACTCCGGCCGGCCCGGTCCAGGGGTTCGCCTGGGATCTGGGCCGCGTCGTTGCGCTTCAGTGCCATCTCGAACTGACGGCTCGAGAGAGCGCAGCGCTTTACGATCACGCTCCGCCACCGGCCGGTGAATCACCCTACGTGCAGAGCCGTGACGAGATTCTGCGCGACCCGAAACGCTTCGACCGTCAGGCGGCGCTGCTGGACCGTGTCATGACCCAGTGGCTCGAAGACCGGTAATTCCGTTTCATCCAGAACCGGTTAGCCGGCGTGCTCGCGCTCCCAGTCCCGGGCCACCTCTACGCAGCTATCCCAGTCGCCGACATGCAGCGTCGGCCGGGACTGGCCCTCGAGCTGATGACGCTCCAGCTGATGGCGATACATCGGGTCGTAGTACTCCTGCAGCAGCGGTGCCAGCCAGGCGTCGTGCGCCTGCGCGTTGTTATGGCGCGAAGCCGAGAACGCGTGCTGCTGGGCCGCCAACAGCCGCGCCAGCCGCTCGCCGCCCAAGCGCTTGCCGAGCCGCTTCAATGCGCCGGAAAGCTGCTTGCGAAACAGCACCTCGCCCAGATGCGGGCCGTAATCGCGATGGTAGATCGTGCTCAGATCCTCGATGTAATCCTTGCGGATCTGCTCGAGGCGCCACTCCAGCGGCATCTCCACACGGATACAGGGCGCGGCCTTCATCGACTGCCAGAAAGTGGCCGGGATCGCCAGACGACCGATGCGTTGCGATTCATCCTCGACCACGCGCGCCCGAGGCAGGCGCATCAGATCCAACGTCAGGCCGTGTTCGAAATCGATCTGCGACGGGCCAACCATCGGATGCTGACCGAAGGCCGAGCCCTTGTGACGTGCGTGCCCTTCCAGATCGACACCGGCATCGAGCGAGTTGATCAAAGCCGTCTTGGCACAGCCAGTGAGGCCGGCGACCAGCAGCAGGGGCGCCTGACTATGGGCTTCGAGCGCCTCGATCAGCCGGTTGCGCATCGCCTTCCAGCCACCACGAATTCGTGGCAGCGAATAACCCCGTTCGGCGAGCCACTGCTGCGAGATCTTCGAGCGCATGCCGCCTCGAAAGCAGTAGATCACGCTATCCGGCGCCGCCGCGATCGCCTGCTCCCAGGCGATCAGACGCGATTCGCGATGATCGCCGGACACCAGATCGTTGCCGAGCTCGACGGCGGAAGCCTGACCGGCACGCTTGTAGCGAATGCCGACCTCACGGCGCTCGTCGTCGTCCATCAACGGCAGGTTGATCGCGCCCGGCAAGGCGCCGGCCGCGAATTCGATCGGCGCTCGCACGTCGATCAACGGCCGGCCCAGCAGCGCCAGATCGGCATCGATCAGTTCATGCGGTTCTCTCACATCACCCTTCGCACCGCTCTTTAGATCGTCTTTCAACCGCGCACCTCGATCAGGCCGGGGCCGCCGCGCTTGCTGACGCACTCGCCGAAGGCTTCCAGCTTGAGCCGGTGCTGACGGCCGACGCGTTCGACGTCATCCGCCCAGGCCGGATCCACCGCCAGCAGCAGACCGCCGGAAGTCTGCGGATCGCACAGCCACTGCCAGTGCGCGGCGTCCATTTCCGGCAGCGCCTTGCCGATGGCCTCGCGGTTGCGCCCGGTGCCGCCGGGCACCGTGCCCTGACGGCGATAGGCCTCGGCCTCGGCGAGCTTGGGTAGCTTGGCGAAATCGACCCACGCCTCGACGCCACTGGCCGCACACACTTCGCTCAGATGGCCGGCCAGACCGAAACCGGTGACGTCGGTCATGGCGTGCACGCCCTGAATCTTGGCCAGTTCGACGCCGATGTCGTTGGCGATCAGCATCGTCTCGCGCGCCAGGCCGTGATGACCGGGTTTCAGCAGCCCCTGTTTTTCGGCCGTGGTCAGCAGGCCGACGCCCAGCGGTTTGGTCAGATACAGCAGGTCGCCCGGTTTGGCGCCGCTATTGAGCTTGAGATCGTCGAGATCGACCAGGCCGTTGACCGAGAGTCCGAAGATCGGCTCCGGCGCGTCGATCGAGTGGCCGCCTGCCAGGGCGACACCCAGCTCGCGACAGACGGCCTGGGCACCGGACATAACGTCGCCGGCGATTTCCGCCGGCAGCTTGTCCAGCGGCCAGCCGAGAATGCCCAGCGCCATGATCGGCTTGCCGCCCATGGCGTAGACGTCGCTGATGGCGTTGGTGGCGGCGATACGACCGAAGTCGAACGGATCGTCGACGATCGGCATGAAGAAATCGGTGGTGGAGATCAGTCCGCGACCATCGCCGAGATCGTAGACGGCGGCATCTTCACGCCCCTGGTTGCCGACGATCAGCTGCTTGCTCTGGGCGCCCGGGCCGGCCTTGGAAAGAATCCGGTCGAGCACGTCGGGGGCGATCTTGCAGCCGCAGCCGGCCCCATGGCTGTACTGCGTCAGGCGAATGGCACTCATGGTCTCGCTCCTCGTCCCATGGCTGGAGATATTACGGGTGATATCGATCATTGCCGGACAGTTTAACCGACGCGGCGGCGAGACTCAGCGCCAGCAATGGGTCGAATCGCTCTGCCGGTTGGCAGGATGCGGGGGCCGGGGGCGGTCACAGCGCTTCCAGTGCCTCGGACAGCTTGTCGACCGCGACCACTTGCATCCCCGCAGGCGCTTTCTTGGGGGCGTTGCCCCGCGGCACGATCGCGCGCGTGAAACCATGCTTGGCGGCTTCTACGATGCGTTCCTGGCCGCTGGGCACCGGGCGAATCTCGCCGGATAGCCCCACTTCGCCGAACACCACCAGTTCCCGCGGCAGCGGCCGATTCTGAAGACTCGAGACCACGGCCAGCAGCACCGCCAGATCCGCACTGGTCTCGAGCACCTTGACCCCGCCCACGACGTTGAGAAAGACATCCTGGTCGCCGGTAAACAGGCCGCCGTGCTTGTGCAGCACGGCCAGCAGCATCGCCAGGCGGTTGTGGTCGATCCCTACCGCCACGCGGCGCGGATTGCCCAGCGCGGATTCGTCGAGCAGTGCCTGCACCTCGACCAGAATCGGACGTGTGCCTTCCCACACCACCATCACCAGACTGCCCGACGCCAGCTCCTCGCTCCGCGACAGGAAGATCGCGCTGGGATTCTTGACCTCCTTGAGGCCGAGTTCGACCATCGCGAACACGCCGAGCTCATTGATCGCACCGAAGCGGTTTTTCTGCCCGCGCAGAGTGCGAAAGCGGGAGTCGCTGCCGCCTTCGAGCAGCAGCGAGGCATCGATCATGTGCTCGAGCACCTTGGGCCCGGCCAGCGAGCCATCCTTGGTGACGTGGCCGACCAGCATCAGCACGGTATTGCTCTGCTTGGCGAAGCGCGTCAGTGCCGCCGCCGATTCCCGAACCTGAGCGACGCCGCCGGGGGCCGAACCGATATCTTCCAGATGCATGGTCTGAATGGAGTCGATGATCAGCACCTCGGGGCGCTCGCGCTCGGCCACGGCCAGCAGCGTTTCGATGCTGGTCTCGGCGAGCATCTTGAGCCCTTGCGTCGGCAGCTGCAGGCGGTGAGCGCGCATCGCTACCTGAGAGAGCGACTCCTCACCGGTGACATAGAGAACACGCTTGCTCTGGGCCAGACGGCAGGCGGTCTGCAGCAGCAGTGTCGACTTGCCGGCCCCGGGATGGCCGCCCAGCAGCACCGCGGAGCCGGGGACCAGGCCGCCGCCGAGTACGCGATCGAACTCCTCGAACGTGGAGCTGAAACGCGGCACCTCGGTGAGATCGACGCCGGAAAGATCGACCACTTCCCGCGAGAGTGCGCCCGAGTAGCCGCCACGTGACCCGCCGCCGGATGTCGTCGCCGCACCGGGCCGGGCGGCGCCAAGCCGAACTTCGCTCAGGGTGTTCCATTCACGGCAGTTGCTGCACTGCCCCTGCCATTTGCTGTAATCCGCACCGCATTCGGTACAGACGAAGGCGCTTTTCGCTTTTGCCACGCGCGGCGGTCTCCCTCTGGTTCAGTAGAAGTCAGCGTGAAGCTTATGGTGCCACAGAAGGCTTTTTCACGACGACGGCCGATCACTGAAGACACTTTTACGACAGGCCGTCAACAGCGGACCCTTAAGACGGGCTCTCAACGACGGACCCCGTTGTTGATCTCCCTCCAACGCTTTTCCTCTGACAAAAAAAGGCGGCCAGTGGCCGCCTCTCGAGTCATCGGTGTAACGCTTACTGACGGGTCAGACGCAGAGTCTCGCCATTTTCGAAACGACGGCGCTGCGGATCGATCAGCTCGAGCGTGCTGTCGTCGATCTTCTGAAAGTAGTACACCTGGCCTTCACCGTTCGGTGTCAGCTCGTAGACGGTGGCCTGAGGATCAACGGCAGTCCCCTGCATCGCGTCCCACTGACCTTCGTACTGCTCGGGGTCCGGGTTCTGCGGATGGTTCTGATAGTCGGCTTCGAGGGTGAAAGTGCGCTCTGAAGCCGGCGAGGACTCCTGACCTTTGAGGTTGACGGTCAAGTCGATCCCGTCACAGCTACGGCAAGGCAGCGTGCCTTCATAGGTCACCGCGTTCGACGACATCCCGGCAGAGGAATCGGCGGTGCCGGACTGCGTTTGGTTGCCACCGCTGGCACAACCGGCCAATACGGCTACCGTGGCGGCGCTGGCCAGCAACGTCCTGATCTGCATATCGGTTCTCCTTTTCACTTCTGGGCCATACAGGCCGCCTCGGCGGCCACGTGATTACAGGATAGCGTTAAGTCTCCCTCGTGACACCATCTCGCGTGACATCCCATTCGGACGCCGTCGCTCAGGCTGCCACGGGAAAGCGACTCAATCCAGCGTCGGATAGTCGGTATAACCTTCCGCTCCGCCACCGTAGAACGTATCCGGGTTCGGCTCGTTGAGGCCGGCATCCCTGCGGAAGCGTTCGACCAGATCCGGATTGGCGATATACGGGCGACCGAAGGCGGCAGCGTCGCCCAGGCCGTTTTCGATCAAAGTCTCCGCGCGCTCGGCCGTATAGTGCCCGCAGTAGATCAGAGTGCCGGTGAAACGCTCGCGCAGATCGCGACGGAAATCATCGCTGAGCTGCGGACCTTCGCCGGTCCAGTCGGGTTCGTTGATATGCAGATAGGCGATCTTGCGGCGACCCAGTTCGTCGGCGAGATAGCGCATCATCTCTTGCGGCTCGTCATCCGACAGCCCGAATATCTCGATGAACGGCGATAGCCGTACGCCGACGCGGCCCTCGCCCATTTCCGCCGTCACGGCATCGACGACTTCCAGCAGCAGTCGGGCGCGGTTGACCACGCTTCCACCGTAACGATCGGTACGCTGATTGCTGCCGGTAGCCAGGAACTGCTGCAGCAGATAAGCGTTGGCGGCGTGGACTTCGACCATGTCGAAACCGGCGCGCTTGGAGCGCTTGGCTGCCTGGCGGTAATCGTCGATTAGCGCCGGAATCTCGTCGAGCTCCAGCGCACGCGGCGTGCTGGTCGGATGCTGGCCGGAACTGCCGTCTTCGAACTCGACGAAGCAGTTGGCGCCTTCGGCACGCAGCGCGCTGGGCGCGACCGGCGCCTGGCCCTCCGGCTGCACCATCTCGTGCGAGATGCGCCCGACGTGCCACAGCTGAAGGGCAATCTTGCCATTGGCATCGTGAACGGCGTCGACGACCTGGCGCCAGCCGGCTTCCTGGGCGTCGGTCCAGATCCCCGGCGTGTAGACATAGCCCCGCGCGGTCGGCGAGATATTGGTCGCTTCGCTAATGATCAGCCCCGAGTTGGCTCGCTGGGCATAGTATTCGGCCTGCAGGGCACCGGGCACGCTGTCCGGCGTACGGGCACGGGTCAGCGGCGCCATCAGTACGCGATTGGAGAGTTCGACATCCCCGACAGTGATAGGCGAAAGCAGCTTGTCGTGAGCCATGAAAGTCCTTAACGGTAGTCGTGTTGATCGGATACTCCATAGATGGAGACCGTTAGAGCACTAATCAACCCGAAGGCCCACATCGGCGGCGATGACACGACGCAGGCGCCAGGTCGCACGGAGCGCTCCGGCGCCCGGCCTTCTTGCGCGGGACCTGGCCAGAGGTCACTATGAGGGCTGCCCTGCCACGCGCATCCAGCCTCTATCAATAACGTGTCCGCGAGAGATCATGAGTCAATTCTGGAGCCCCGCCGTCCGTGCCCTGACACCCTACGTACCGGGAGAGCAGCCGCGCGAAAAGCTGATCAAGCTCAATACCAACGAGAACCCTTATCCACCATCTCCGGCCGTCGAGCGGGTACTGCAGCAGTTCGCCGTGGACCATCTACGCCGCTATCCGGATCCGGAGTCGCTGGCCCTGCGGGAAGCGCTGGCGAAAACGCATGATGTCGAGCCGGAGCAGGTCTTCGTCGGCAACGGTTCCGATGAGGTCCTGGCGTTGGCATTTCAGACGTTCTTCTGTCAGCCGAAGCCGCTGTTGATGCCGGCCATCAGCTACAGTTTCTATCCGGTCTACTGCAAGCTCTACGATATCGCCTATCGTACCGTGGCACTTGATGACCGCTGGCAGATCGCGCTAGAGGCCTTCGATGTCGATAACGGCGGTGTGGTGTTCGCCAACCCCAATGCCCCTACCGGTCACGGCCATCCGCGCCAGCCGATTGCCCGATTGCTGGCGCGAATTACCGACAGTGTCGTGCTGGTCGACGAGGCCTATGTCGATTTTGGCGGCGAAAGTGCCGTACCGCTGATCAATGACCACCCCAACCTTCTGGTCACCGGCACCTTCTCGAAAGGTCGTAGTCTGGCGGGGCTGCGGGTGGGATATGCGATCGGCTCGCGTGAACTCATCGAAGGATTGGAGCGGGTGAAAAACTCGTTCAACTCCTACCCGATCGACATGCTGGCCAGCGAAGTGGCCATCGCATCGCTGGAAGACGACGACCATTTTCAGGCTTGCTGCAGACAGGTCATCACCACTCGCGAGTGGACGCGGCATCAGCTCGAATCGCTGGGCTTCGAAGTCTTGCCGTCGCAGACCAACTTCCTGTTCGTTCGTCACAGCCAATACAGTGGCGCCAGCCTGTTCAGCGGTCTGCGCGAACGCGGCATTCTGGTGAGGCATTTCAACAGGGACGGGCTTAGCGACTTCCTGCGTATTTCGATCGGCACCGATGACGAGATGAACAGTTTGATCGAAGCCCTGCAGGTCATGCAGTCGGCGTGATGGCCACAAGGCCGGTACCGTCAAAACGGTATCGGCTTTCCTGCCCAATCCCAGAAACTCCCGCTCTCCTCGGCGCGGCGATCGTTCATCACCGCCAATAAACGCTCTGCCACAAAATCTGGCGTGAAAAGCTTGCCTTCCGGAACCCTGCTCTGAAAAGGCTGGGACAGGCCGGTATCGGTCGTCCCGGGATGCAGGCTGAGTACGATCGCCTGCCGGTTATAGCGCGCCAGCTCAATGGCGGCCGTACGCAAGAACATGTTGTGTGCCGCCTTGCTGGCCCGATAGCCATACCACCCACCTAGTGCGTTATCGTCGATCGAACCCACCCTGGCCGAGAGGCTGGCAATGATGGCGGGATGGCGACCCTTGAGGGAATTGACTAACGTCTGAATCAGCAGAACCGGCGTAATCGCATTGACGTTGAAGAGTGTCGCCAGTGCCCCGGCATCAAGGTCTTCGAGTCGCTTTTCCGGCGAGATGGCCTCCCGCTCGTCGTGAAGCAGGCCTATGGCGTTGAACAGCAGGTGGGTAGGGGCGCCATCCACTTTGTCCCGCAGCAGCTCGCGACCCTCGTCGGTCGTGACATCGGCTTTCAAGCTTTCGACTCTAGCATCGTCAATCTCGAGGCTCTGACGTGAAACCGCAATGACACGCCCCGGACGATCACTCTTCAACAGCTGATTCAGCACGGCCTGACCAATTCCACCGCCGGCACCGATAATTACGGCGGTGAATCCATCGGGTAGCGTTTGCAGCATGGCTTGCTCCTCGTCTGAAGATGAGTTCCTCGGTACGGCAAGAAGGCTAGTTCATGTGGCTATGAGATGTTCCACCTAAGACTTACTTCGTCAAATGGCTTGAAAGATCACGACCACCAGTGCCGCTTTGATAGCACAGATTTCACAAGGAGATGGAGATGCTGATTATCTTGGGAGGGCTACCTGGCGTCGGGAAAACCACCGTAGCAAGAAGGGTTGCAGAGTCACTCTTCGCCACCCATCTTCGTATCGATACTATCGAACAGGCTATCTGGGATGCCAACGTAAGCCCCCATGATGACTTAAAGCCAGTGGGGTATATGGTGGCCAGTCGCTTGGCAACGGATAACCTGCGCCTAGGCCGCATTGTCATCGGCGATGCGGTTAATTCCATCGAGGAAACTCGGCAGGCTTGGCGTCGTGCGGCCGACTTAGCAAATGTGGAATTCGTGCAGATTGAGCTCTTCTGCTCGGATGAAGCGACGCATCGAAATCGCATTGAAAGCCGCGAAAGTGATATCGAGAACCTGGAATTGCCCGACTGGGCCAAGGTCAGAGCTCGCCATTACGAGCCTTGGAAGAATGTTGACCTGATAATTGATACCTCGCAGTCAGATATCGAAACAGCGTCTCGGCAAATTATTGATCTGGTCAATATACGGCTTGGACGGCACACGGTTTAGGGCAAAGTCCTACTGTCGTCCCTCGCCCAAGGGAGGTCCTTTCAATCTCCTTATCGGTGCAGGCATAAAAAAAAACCCAGCCTGTTGGCTGGGGTTTGGGATAGATGCCTGACGATGATTGGGGCGGCCATCCGTGGGCCGGCACTCCGGGACTCTCCATGGGGAGACCCCTAAACGCATGGGGAGACCCCTAAATAAGTGAACCCCGACCAATGGCCGGGGTTCGGAATAGATGCCTGACGATGACCTACTCTCGCATGGGGAGACCCCACACTACCATCGGCGCTAAGCGGTTTCACTACTGAGTTCGGCATGGATCAGGTGGTTCCCGCTCGCTATGGTCGTCAGGCAAAACTGACGTCGGAATGATGGGCCTTCATCGCTTACCCAACCCTCATTCCAACTGATTCGGATCATGCTGACTGAGCGACGTCTCATTGCCTGCCCGCTCTACGAGGCAGCGCGTATCCTGCGTTGTCGGTGATTGTTCACCGATCCGACTTTGCGCTTACTTCAGCAAAGTCTTGCAAACCCCTTGGGGTTATATGGTCAAGCCTCACGGGGTATTAGTACACGTTAGC
>NZ_MSDP01000029.1:0-26589 GCF_001937155.1 Salinicola sp. MH3R3-1
GGCATTCGGTGCGACGGCGTCGATGGTGCCTGTGGTCGGCTCGCTGGTATTGCCGGCGGGGTCCTGCGCGACGACTTCGATGTCGGTGCCGTCGGGCAGCGGCTCATCGGGCGTGAGCGTCCAGTTGCCGTCGTCGTCGGTGGTCGTCTCGCCGATCGGGTTCCCGTCACCATCGGTGATGATGACCGTGCTGCCGGGCTCGGCTTCACCACTGATGGTTTCGCCATTCGAGGGATCGAGCGTGGGGGCATCCGGTGCCGTGGTGTCGCCTTCGCCGTTCTCTCCGTCATCTGGCGGCGCAGTTCCGCCGTCATCGTCGTCGCTACCGCCGCCACCTCCACCGCCGGCCGCGATCGCACCGGCTGCAAGTGCACCACCACCAATGGCCGCCCAGCCCAGTGGCGTGATGGAAGCCCCTTCGCTTTCTCCACCGGCAACGCTCACCGGCTCGAAGACTCCAAACTCGCCTTGAGGAAAGTAGTCGGCGGCGATGACGCCATCACCGCCGGCAGGGCTGAGATCGGCCCAGATCAACTCCTGATCGTCTCCGGTCAGATATAGCTGACTGGTGGTCGTCTCATCGCCGCCGTAGAAGTTCTCGATGCGAATGACTTGGCCATCCGTCGTCCTCACGAGGAGGTCATTGCCGTCGCGCCGTAGTTCCTGCACGTCGTCCGGGGAAAGGCTGAGCAGTACCTTCCTGGGTTGCTCGAGAGCTATCGTGCCGTCGGCGTCAACGGCATTGGCAGGCGCTGCGGCAACGTCTTCGGTGAGTGCGCTGACTTTTACGGAAATGGCCATGTAATTCTCCCCGGACCGAGTGTCTGTAAATTTTTGAGACGCTCTGCTTATAGGTCTTAAATGATGATTTACTTCGCTTTTTCTAATGAATTAGTTCTAGAAGAAATGCCACGTCATTGCAAAGTGTTAAGTCGAGAAACATTGCGGCATAAATTTAATTTATATATATGTTTTGATGTAAAACAGTGACTTGGCGTGGTCGTGTTGTTGTTCTAATCATCCTTTGTGCTTAACGGTCAAAGGAAAATTAGCTCCGCGATAATATTTATGCGAGGGATGTCGTCAAGTTGTGATCATCTTATTTATTAAACAACTAAATGTAATGCTCGGCGTGTCGGGGGAGCGAGCTGTTCGGTAATGAAGGACGGGACAAGTTGAATCGATCGGTTGCTATACCGGAAGCAACTCGCGGAGGGTTCTCTCTCGAGAGCTTGTCAGGATGCAGGTCAGGCGACGCCGAAGAATCAGTGTCGACTCGAGAATGGGCTCGCCGGACACTCCACCAACGGATTCCGGAGACGCGCGCTGACGCACCACGAAAGGCCTATGGCTTCCATGGAACGTTCTTGGATGACTGATGAAAGAGGTAGAGAGTAAAGAGGGGGGAGCGTCGATCTACTGATGCATCCGGACATTACCCCCTGGCGTCGGATCGGCATCCGACTTCCAGGGAGTGAATTTTCAGCGGTGACTCAGGCGCGGCAGCGGGTTACGTCTAGATGTTGTCGTCGCTCACCGGCTTGCCCGATACATCGACCTGAGCAATGGCTGGCTCGTTGGCGCTGTCCTGGTCCAGTTTTGCCAGCAGGTTTTCCGATTCGCGCTTGAATGCTGCCAGGGCATCGCCTCGCAATCGTTGGGATTCCGGCAGCTTGACGCGCATGGGATCGACCTGATGGTTGTTGACCATGACTTCATAGTGCAGGTGGGGGCCGGTAACGCGGCCAGTACTGCCCGACAGCGCGATCTCTTCCCCCATCTTGACGTGTTCGCCGGGCTTGACGAGTGCCTTGCTCAGGTGCAGAAAGCGAGTTTCGTAGCCATTGTTGTGACGAATCACGATATAACGCCCGGCGAGCGGGTGATTGACCACGCGTTCGACGACCCCATCGGCCGGGGCGTCAATCGGCGTGCCGGAGCGCATGGCAAAATCGGTGCCCTTGTGAGGGCTGATGCGACCCGTGACGGGATGCAGGCGTCGCAGATTGAACGGCGAGCTGATGCGGTAATGGCCTTGAAAAGGATAGCGATCGAACGCCGGATCGAGGCTATTGCCATCCGGCGTATAGAAATGGTCATCGGCGCTGTTGCGAAGCACCGTCAGATCCATCCGTTCCCCTTCGTATTCGGCGGCCAGAACTTTGGAGTCCATGGAATGACCGTCGATCATGTCCGATTCCACCAGTACCCTGAACTGATCGCCCGCGCGCGCATCGCGGCGGAAATTCAGCTTCTTGGAAAGGATGTTGGTGAGCTCGGAAACTTCCGAGCTGGACAGGCCGGTCGACTGTGCCGACGAGGCAAACGAGCCGCTGACGGTGCCGGTGAACATGCGCTGAGCGGCTTCTCCCGCTTTCTCCACTGGCGAGTAAGCGAACTCTGCCGTCTCGTCGCCTCGCTTGAGCAGATAACCCTCGCGAGGATTTTTCATCACGCGAAGGGCCAGCAGCTGACCGTTCTCGTCGAGCTTGTAATCGAAGCTGTGCCCGACCCGCCATCGCGTCAGGACTTTCTTGTCCGGCACGGTGTTGAGGATCTGCATCACATCACTATAAGCCAGACCCAGTGTTCTTTCGGCCGTGAGTGCGAAGGAGTCGCCGCTTTGAATGGTATAGCTCTGCCATTCCGGCACGTAGGTTTCCCGAGACGCGATTTCGTCACCCAGCTCCGTGTCGCCGGAGGGATCCTGAGCGTTATCGAACGTCCAATCTTCGTAAGAAGTGCCACCAATGCCGTCATCGTCTTCACTTTCGGCGGACGTAGCATCTTCCGGCGGGAGCTGCATGGCCAGCTTCACCTCACTCGGCTGAGTGGGGGGCTTGGCAATGGGAGAAAAGGCCTGTGCCTGGGAGTCATCATCGGCACGGGCTTCAGAGATGAAATCGAGATGCATCACCTCCAGCGGCTTGAGCTGAGCCAGCGGAATGCCCTTCGATAAATCGCTCAGCGTAAGGGAAGCGATAGCCGCTTCGCTCGAGGCGGCTGAATTGACGATCGACTGAGAAATCGTAGTCGTCGTCGCGACGGGAATCTGTGTCTGGGCGTCTTCGGTATCGCCGAAAACACCAATGATCTTTTGCGTACCCAGCACGGTGACCATGGTGGCAACCGGTAGCAATAACACTTTATGCGTGCGGGGCAGCGAATGGAAAATTCGCAACATGAAGAGATGAGCCCGGATAAAATAGGATGACAAGTTTAAATAAAGGCCGAAGAACCATACCCCAAGCTAGTGTTAATTGCCTAGTCTGTATTTATATACAGTATTGGAGAGTGCATGGTTCGGGCATTGTGCAAAAAAATGGCTTCAGGCGAAAGTCGTAGCCAAAGAGGCGAGGCGTAAGTGGATGTAATGCGTCTGTGCATACTGTTGCACCAAGATGGTGCTTTGAAAAACCTTGTTTCCTGGCTAATTATTATTTCCGTAAAACCTTTGTAAAAGTTTTTTTATTCGAGGTTGGTGGCTTGATAGCGCCAATTTAGCGTCCAACGTGACGTTGAGTAAGTCATAATGGCGGTCATGATTTCTGCTTTGGTGGCAGCAGGTCGATAAAAAGACACGTCAGCGATCGCGGGTCATTTTGCTTGCCGGAATTTAGGGCTAGAGGGGGAAAATCGTGCCGAAAGTGACATTGCTGCAGTGGCAAATGCTGGCTGCGGTAGCGGATAGCGGTGGATTTGCCAAGGCGGCCGAGGTCGTTCACCGAAGTCCTTCGACGCTCAACCACGCCATCCACAAGATCGAGGAGCAGTTGGGGGTCGTACTTTTCGAACCGAAAGGGCGTCAGGTCGTGCTCACCGAGGCGGGAAGTCTACTGCTGCGTCGAGCGCGTCAACTCATCGAGAATGCGGCGTCGTTGGAGGACGTGGCGGAGCGCCTGGCCGGCGGGTTGGAAGCCGAAGTTACCCTGGCCGTGGATCAGGTTTTTCCGGGGGATGCTCTGGCCGATGCGTTGACGCAGTTTTCGGCCGCGTTTCCTCATGTGCGCGTCCAGCTGTACGAAACCGTGCTCAACGGCGCTGTCGAAATGTTGTACGAGAGTCGGGCGGACCTGATCATATCCGGGGTCGTCGCGCAGGGGTTCCTGGGTGAGCCGATCGTCGAGGTGCCTTTTATCGCGGTGGCTCACCCGCAGCATCCATTACATCAATTGCAGCGTGAACTCGATCTGCGCGATCTGGAACGCCATCGTCAACTGGTCGTGCGCGATTCAGCCATTCATCAGCGACTCGACGCTGGCTGGTTGAAGGCGGAACAGCGCTGGACCCTGGGTCATCTGTCGACATCGATCGATATGTTGGAACGGGGCCTGGGTTTCGCTTGGGTGCCGGAAACGCGCATTCGTTCGGCGCTGGACCAGGGACGCGTCAAAGCATTGCCGCTGCGCGCGGGCGGGGTGCGACGAGTGGCACTGCAGATATTCCATCGCGACGTCGATGGCGCGGGCCCCGCAACGCTGGCCCTGGCTCAGACACTGAAGGCTAGCGTGACAGCGAACTGTCCACGCGGTGCCGTTTCCCCGAACCTGCATTCATCGATGCCGCCGAACGAATGAGTCGAGTTATTGCGCTCGACCTCGGGTCGCGGGAGCCTATCCTGTCATTCTAAAGACATTGAGTGGACAGGAGGCATCATGGGACTGCTTGTCGAGGGTGAATGGCGGGATCAGTGGTACGACACCAAGCGTCACGGTGGAGAGTTCGTTCGGGAATCCGCCAGGCTGCGGGACTGGGTCACGCCTTCGGGCGAGCCGGGTCCGGAAGGCCAGGCCGGGCTCGCAGCAGAGGCCGGGCGCTATCATCTCTATGTATCGTTGGCCTGCCCCTGGGCGCACCGCGCGCTGATCATGCGCAAGTTGAAAGGATTGGAAGCGCTGATCGGTGTCTCTCATACCAGCCCGTTGATGCTCGACCAGGGTTGGTCCTACCGTATCGATGAAGGATCGAGTGGCGATGACATCAATCATGTCGATTTCCATCACCAGCTCTATACGCTGACCGATCCTCACTACTCCGGGCGGGTGACGGTTCCGGCACTGTGGGATCGGCAACGACGGTGTATCGTCAACAACGAGTCCGCCGACATCGTGCGCATGCTGAATTCGGCCTTCGACGAGCTGACCGGCAATCGCCGGGACCTCTACCCCGTCGATTTGCGTGAGGTCATCGACGAGATCAATACGGACGTCTACGACAACGTCAATAACGGCGTCTACAAGACCGGGTTCGCGACCGAGCAGTCGGTCTACGAGAAACACTTTGCCGCGCTGTTCGCTTGCCTCGATCGTCTGGAGGCGCGCCTCGATACGCAGCGTTATCTGGCAGGGCAATGGCTCACGGAAGCCGATATACGTCTGTTCACGACGTTGGTGCGTTTTGACCCGGTCTATCACGGGCATTTCAAATGCAATCGCCAGCGCGTCGCCGACTATCCCAATCTGTCGAATTATCTACGCGAGCTGTATCAGTGGCCGGGCATTCGGGAGACAGTGGATTTCGATCACATCAAACGCCACTATTACTATAGCCACCCGACGATCAATCCGACTCGTATCGTTCCGGTGGGCCCGGCATTGGCACTGGACGAGCCCCATGATCGTGAACGGTTGCCGGGGCAGGGGATCCGCGGAACCGATCGATGAAGGGTGGGCGGTCTCGAAGCCCGTTCTCAGGAACGGGCGTGACGCTGCAGCCATCGATCCAGGGCATTGGCGAATTCGCGGCGATCCCCGTCGGTGTAGGCGTTGGGGCCTTGGGTGTGCTCGCCGCTGGCGCGCAACGTCTCCATGAAATCGCGCATCTGCACGCGTGACTTGATATTGTCGAGGGTCAGGCGCTCTCCCCGAGTGGTCATGACCTCGGCGCCGCGTTCGATCACCTCCTGCGCCAATGGCAGGTCGCTGGTGATCACCAGATCGCCGGCAGTCGCGGCTTCGACGATCGCGTTATCCGCCGCATCGAAACCCTGCGCCACCGTGCGAGACTTGACCCAGGCCGACGGTGGTAGTGGCAGCGCGTGGTTGGCCACCATCCAGGTCTGGGTGCGAGTGCGCTCGGCGGCACGAATGATGATGTCGCGGGCCACCCGGGGGCAGGCGTCGGCATCGATCCACAGCGTGGGTTTGGGTGTCGGCATGGCAAGAGGGCTCAAGGTGCTGGAATTCAAGGTGCTGGAATAAGTTACTGGAATAAGTTACTGGAATAAGGCACTGGAACAAACAGCGTTGAAGCCAGTCTACGGCCTTCGATCGATTGCTTCATCTGTCGGATTTTTACGTTCCGGTGGTGAAACGCCTACACCAATGGTATAGTGCTATCTCCTCGCATGTGTTGACCCCACCATCCTGCCGATATGTCTGTAATCGACGCCATCGACCTGTGAATCGATGCCCAGCACCGGACGTATCTCGTACATGACGCACGGCATAGCCGTTTTTCGCGTCCGGATGCAATGATGGAGCGCCTAGATCGGTTGATAATGAGTTCAACCGGGCGCATCAAGGTCGCCACATACGCTATCGCTTCGTGACTCGCGAGACGATAAGCGCAATGCCTGGTGCGACCGGCATTCAGTGGTGATCACGCCACCGATGCCATGACATTTTCGCCGGTGCCTACCGGCCACTCCAAGGTGTGAAATGACCTCGACTGTTACTGCTTCGCCTAGCTTTGGCGATCTGGCTCTGTTGCCGGAAGTACTGACTGCCCTCGAAACCCTGGGCTATGAAATCCCGTCACCGATCCAGACGCAGACAATTCCTGCGCTCCTGGAAGGACGTGACATGTTGGGCCAGGCGCAGACCGGTACCGGCAAAACTGCAGCGTTCGCGCTGCCCCTGCTGAGCCGACTCGATCTCGGCCGGCGTGAACCGCAAGTATTGGTGCTGGCACCGACCCGTGAACTGGCGCAGCAGGTTGCCGTGTCGTTCACCAAGTACGGCCAGAATCTGAAAGGCCTGGAAGTCGCGACGCTGTGCGGCGGCCAGGACTATCGCGAGCAGCTTTCGGCGCTGAAGCGTGGCGCCCAGGTTGTCGTGGGTACGCCGGGTCGTGTCATCGATCACCTGGATCGTAAAAGTCTCAAGCTCGACGGTCTGTCGGCGCTGGTTCTCGACGAAGCCGACGAGATGCTGCGCATGGGCTTCATCGATGACGTCAAGCGCGTCGTCGCGGACACCCCGAAGAATGCTCAGCGCGTGTTCTTCTCGGCCACGTTGCCGAGCGAAATCGAGCGCATCGTCAATCGTTATCTGGTGGATCCGGTCAAGGTCACGATCGATTCCAAGATCAGTACCGGCGAGAACATCAAGCAGCGTGTGGTGCGTGTCGAAGGCCCCAGCAAGCTGGAAGCGCTGGCGCGTATCCTGGAAGTCGAAGCCGTCGACGCGGCCATCGTGTTCGTGCGTACCCGTGCCGCCTGTACCACGCTGGTCGAGCAGCTTACCGCTCGTGGCGTCAACGCTGCCGGCCTGTCGGGCGATCTCGACCAGAGTCTGCGTGAACGCACCGTGACGCGTCTCAAGCGTAGCAAGGTCGACGTACTGGTCGCCACTGACGTTGCGGCTCGTGGTCTCGATGTGCCGCGAATCACGCACGTCATCAACTACGACCTGCCGCAGGATTCCGAGGCCTACATCCACCGTATCGGTCGTACCGGCCGTGCGGGCCGCGACGGTATCGCGATTACCTTCGCCGGTGGCCGTGAATCGCGCAAGGTGCGTTGGGTCGAGCAGGCGACCGGTCAGTCAATGACCGAAATGCCGCTGCCCGACGATGCGGCGATTCGTGCCCATCGCGACGATCGGTTCAGTGCGCGCTTGCGTGAAATGCTCGATGCCGGGTCGGCTCATCAGCGTGGGCTGATCGAGAAGCTGGTCGAGGAAGGTCATGACCCGATCGATCTGGCCGCAGCGCTGGCGACATTGGCGCGTGGCGGAGAAGCTCCGATCGGTCGCATCACCAACGCCCCGGCGCGTCGCGAGAATGGCCGGGATGGCGGTCGCGAAGGCGGCAATCGTGAGCGTGGCGGCCCGCGTCAGCGTGACAGCGCGCCTCGCGAAGGCATGACTCGCTATCGCGTGTCGGTTGGCCACAAGGATGGCGTCAAGCCGGGCCAACTGGTCGGCGCTCTGGCCAACGAAGGGGGAATCGAAGGCGGCCGTATCGGGCGTATCGATATCCGTAACGCCTTCTCCGTGGTCGAACTACCGAGCGGTCTGCCGGCCTCGATTCTGACCAAGATGGCCCGAGCCCGCGTTGGCGGCCGCTCGCTGGAGATCGCGGAAGATCAGGGCTCACCCGAGCGCGCACCGCGTCGTCGTACCGACGGCGATGCACCGGTTCGTCGTTCGCAGGCCTGATTCGCGAGCCAGACCGGCCAGCGGGGCCCGCCTCGCTGACGTTCGAACGCCGTCCATCTCTGTGGGCGGCGTTTTCTTTTGTCTGGCGGTTCGATCCGTCCGCGTTCTCTGGGTCGACTCGGAAAAGCCCTGGGGCTACCTGGAGCAGGTCCGAGGTCGGCCTGTGGGATAGTCACTGTCGGACAGTGATGACGGACAGCCCCTGTATGTCACGGATAGTCCCTATGTCTGGCAGCCAGTGACGATCTTTGTATGCAATACTCGTTATCGCTGAATCGTGGCACGTCCCGATTTGTCCCCTACATTCGGCGGGAACGAGGTTGATGGCGAAGACGCTCAAGGATCAATTGTACGATGCGCTGTTGCGCAGCATGGCCAGCGGGCATCTGGAGCCGGGTCTGGTTCTGCTCGAGGGCAATATCGCCGATATCTTCGGCATGAGTCGTTCGCCGGTGCGCCAGACGCTGGGGCGTCTGCACGATGAGGGCGCGATCAGTCGTTTCGAAGGGCGGGGGTTCCTGGTGGGACGTGAACCTCGCGCGATCGTGCGACGTTCGTTGACCGCTGCAGACTTTCGCGCTGCCGGCGGACAGGCTTCCGTCAAACGCACCGAGTCCTGGCGCGCGTTGGCCGAGAAGGTCGAGCACGATGTCGTACTGTGTTCGATGAAAGGCCGCTTCGAGCTCAACGAGCTGCAACTGGCCAAGTCGCTGGATGTCAGTCGCGCCACGACGTATCGAATCCTGCTGCAGCTGCAGTCTCTGGGCGTGGTCGAGAAGATCAAATACAGCAGCTGGAACGTGGTGCCGCTGGACGATGATCGGCTCCATCAGCTCTACGAGGCTCGGCGACAGTTGGAGCCGTTCATGATCGCACATGCCTGTGAACGCATAGCCGACAAGGAGATCGTCCGATATCTCGAGCGACTCGATCAGGCTCAGGCCCGCTATCCCGACGTTCAGGCAAGCCAGCTCGATGCGCTGGAAAACGATCTCCATCACGAAGCGCTGGAGAGTGGCGGCAATGCCGAAATTCTGATCATGCTCCAGCGCACGCGGCCAATCCTGCTGATCAGCAAGCACTTGCTGGATGGGGAGATCGAGCTGCCGCCGGGTGATCCCTTCTTCGCGGCGCACCGGGAAGTCTTCGAGGCCATGCGGGCGCGTCGTTCCACGCTTGCCAGCTCGGCGCTGCATAGACACCTTCAGGCTTCGGAATCGCTGGTTCAGGAGCGACTGGCCAATTTCCGGCATGCCGGTGAATTACGGACACCTAGATACCTGCGTTGGCTCGGCCAGCGCTGAACTCGGTCAATCCACCGGCATGCCGTTGCGCCGGCGAAGTTCCCGAATCAATCCGCTGTGATCCAGTTCGCCGTCGCCATGGCTCAGCATGTCGCCGAACAATGCATCGGCCTGACGACTGACCGGTAGATCCAGTCCCAGTCGATTCATTTCCGCAATGGCGGTCTGGGTATCCTTGTACTGCCATTTGGCGGCGCCGCCGGGGGCGAAGTCTTCCTCGAGCATGCGCTGACCGTGCATCTTGAGAATCGTCGAATCGGCGAAGCCGCCCATCAGGGCCATTCTCACCTGGGCGGGATCGGCACCACCGCGTTCCGCCAGGAGTAGTGCTTCCGCCACGGTGGCAATCGTATTGGCCACGATCATCTGATTGGCGAGTTTGGCAAGCTGCCCGCTTCCGGCAGGACCCACGTGAGTGGGGCGGCCGAAGTTCTGCAACAGCGTCTGGCAGCTGTCGAACACCGCGGCCTCGCCGCCGGCCATGATCGCCAGGGTGCCGTCGATGGCCCCGCGTTCGCCTCCGGAAACCGGCGCATCCAGATAGCCGATTCCATGTCGGGCGGCGATGGTCGCCTGATGGCGGGCGGTATCCACCGGAATCGAGCTCATCACGACCAGAATGCTATCCGGCGACATCGCGGCGATGACGCCGTCGTCGCCCAGTAGAATCTCGTCGCATACCGGCCCGGCGCTCAGCATGACAATGACGACATCGGCGCCGCGTGCAGCGGCCGTGGCCGAGCTGACCGCTTCGACACCGGCTTGTTGCAGAGGAATCAGCTTGTCTGGCGTGCGGTTCCAGGCTCGGACGCGATGCCCGGCCGCGGCCAGGCGACTGGCCATGGGGGCACCCATGATGCCGGTCCCGAGGACCCCCACGGTGCGAAGCGTCTGTTCCGAGGGGGAGGCGTGCGAATCAGTCATGGGTGGTTCCTGAGCGAGGTGGTGCCGCGTTCGAAGTCTGGTCGCTCATTCGATCGAGCGGGGCAGAATTCGGCCGGGTGACATCAAGTATCGTGGATCGAGCAGGCGCTTGAGACCTCGCATGATCTCGTATTCGGGCTCCGGCAACGTCTCCAGGAAGGCGGTCTGCTTGAAGCGCCCGATACCATGCTCGGCACTGATGCTGCCATCGAAGTCGTCGACGACCTCGAATAGACGTTCTTCCAGTTCGTGCAGCAGCGCCGCACGCGCTTCGGCCTCGAGCCCGGGCGGTGGCAGGATATTGAAATGCAGGTTGCCATCGCCGATATGGCCATAGGCGATGATCGTCGCCTGCGGGCACAGCGCCTGGATCTCGTCGGAGGCGCGTTGATGGAAAGCGGTCAGCGACGAGATGGGTAGCGAGACATCCGTGCGCAGATGTTCGCCGCGATTGCGCTGGCCTTCGAGCATCGCTTCGCGAATGTGCCACAGGTTGCGAGCTTGAGTATCGCTGCTGGCAAGCACGCCATCGGTCAGCACGCCAGCCTCGAATCCGCGTTCGAACAGATTCTCGATCATCGCCTCGAGATCGACCGGTCCGCTGGCGGCCGCTTCCATCAGTACGTAGACCGGGGAGGGCGCCTCGAGCGGATCGCGCAGGTCGGGCGAGGCTTCCATGGCGAGCTCGAGGCAGGTGCGCGGCACCAGCTCGAAGGCCGTCAGCAGATCGCAGCAACTGCGTCGTGCCAGGGCGTAGAGACCGAGCACGGCATCGATGTCCGGGCAGGCGAGCAGGGCGGTACGGCTGACCTGGGGGCGAGGAAAGAGCTTGAGCACTGCGCCCGTGACGATGCCAAGCGTCCCTTCCGCGCCGATGAACAACTGCTTCAGATCGTAGCCGGCATTGTTCTTGTGCAGTGCCTTCATGCCGTTGTAGATGCGCCCGTCCGGCAGCACCACCTCGAGCCCCAGCACCAGCTGTCGCATCATGCCGTAGCGCAATACGTTGAGGCCGCCGGCGTTGGTCGAGACATTGCCGCCGATCTGACAGCTTCCCTGGGCACCAAGCGACAGCGGGAAATCGCAGTCGGCCGCTTCGGCGGCGTCCTTGATCGACTGCAGCACGCAGCCGCCGTCGACGCTCATGGAGAAGTTGATGGGATCGACCTGGCGCACCGCCGCCATCCGCTCGAGACTGACGACCAGTTCCGGATAGTCCGCGTCGGGTAGCGCCCCGCCCACCAGACCGCTGTGACCGCCCTGGGGGACCAGCGGAATGTCATGGCGATGACAATATCCCACCACGTCGGCCACCTGGCGGGTCGTCGTGGGGCGGGCTACTGCAAGCGGCTCGGCACCGCGGTAACCCGGCCAGTCGATACGGTAGCGCTCCATGTCGTCGCCATGGGTCAGCAGCCCGCCCTTGCCCAGCAAAGCCGCCAGATCGTCGAGCACCGCGTTGTGCGTGGTCATGAGCCACCTCTCGAGACGAGATCGCGGCAGGCGTACTCGTCACGCGCACCACCGTGAGAGATCTCGCCACAAGAGGTGTCATCACAACGGGCGCCGCCGCAGGGGACATTGTCGAAACCCTTCAGCATCATCGAAAAACCTCGTCTCAGCGATACCACAGCACGATCTGCGGGAAGAGCAGGAACAGCACCAGCAGCGCGATCAGCGTGAAATAGAACGGCAGCAGGCTCTTGACCAGGCTCTCCATACCGACCTTGCCCACGCCGCAGCCGACATAAAGTACCGTCCCGACGGGGGGCGTGATCAGCCCGATCCCCAGCACGAATGACATCAGCACACCGAAATAGACCGGATCGATGCCCAGTTTGACCACGACCGGGGTCATCAGCGGGGCCAGAATCACCATCGCCGGGGTCAGGTCCATGAAGAAACCCACGACCAGCAGAAATGCGGTCAGTATCAGCAACAGCAGCAGCCGGTTCTCAGTGATGGTCGACAGGCTCACCACTAGCTGTTGCGGAATCATGTTGGCCGTCAGCAGCCAGGCCAGCACGCTCGCGAAAGCGAGCAGCAACATCACGACACCGGTGAGTTTGCCGGTAGCGATGCAGAGCTCGAAGAAGCGTTTCAGCGTCAGGCTACGGTAGATGAAGAACGACACCGCGAAGGCGTAGACCAGCGCGATCGCCGCGCTTTCGGTCGGTGTGAACACGCCCGACAGAATGCCGCCGACGATGATCACTGGCAGCAGCAGGGCCAGCAGCGATTCCTTCAGTGCGGCAAACAGTTCCGGCACCGAAAACGGCTGGCCGCGGCCGTTCTTGCGCGACTGTACGTAGGTGGTGATCGCCAGCCCCAGCGTGATCAGGATGCCGGGCACGATACCCGCCATGAACAGCTGTGAGATCGAGGTATTGGTCACCACGCCGAACAGAATCATCGGGATCGACGGCGGGATGATGATGCCGACCACCGAGGCGGCGACCACGATGGCGGTTGCCAGCGGTGCGCTGTAGCGATGCTGCTTCATCGGTTCGATCATCATGCTGCCCACGGCCGAGGCATCGGCCACGGCGGAGCCGCTGATGCCGCCGAAGAACATCGAGGTCAACACCGCAACCTGGCCCAGGCCGCCGGCGACGAACCCGACCAGCGCGCTGGCGAGACGCACCAGCCGTGTGGCGATACCTCCGGCACTCATCACCTCGCCGACCAGAATGAACAGCGGGATCGCCAGCAGCGGGAAGGAATCCAGACCGTTGACCGCCTGGGAGACGATCGGCGACAGCGAGTAGCCGGATTCGAAGAAGATAAACAGGCTGATGGCCGCCAGACCGAACGAGATCGGCATGCCAATGACGATACAGACCGCCAGCCCTATCAGAATGCTCCACAGGATCATGGCGTCTTGCTCCGAAAAAGGCCAACCAGGGCAATGGTGTTGGCGATCATGGTCAGAATCGCCATTACCGGCATGGCGCTATAGAGGAAAGTCTGCGGAATGCCCAGCATCGGGGTGGCGCTGGTGTAGCCCGAGATGACTTCGTTGAATCCGAGCAGGATGCAGATGCAGACGATGTAGATGATGGCGATGCTCAGCAGCACGGCCGCCTTGCGCAGCCCGGCAGGGGCCTTGTCGCGGAAGAAGGTGACTGCCACGTGTTCGTTGCCGAGACTGCCGACGCCGGCACCCAGCAGCACCAGCCAGATGAACAGTACCCGGGACAGCTCTTCGGCCCAGGTATAGGAATAGTTGAGAACGAAACGGCCAAAGACGTTGGCCGTGACGCAAAAGACGACGCCCAGCACGAGAAGCCCGGCAGCGATTTCCAGCGTTTGACGCAGCCAGCCCAGGAGACCCCGGGTAGCAGGGGAGTCGGCACTCATCATGACCTCCGTCATCACACAAGGTTCGCCGCCAGCGCCCATGCGCCGGCGGCGAAGCGACACTTACTTCGAGTCGACCTTCGACTCGGCGCGGATGCGGTCGATCAAGTCGCCGCCGATCTTTTCACGCCAGTCGTCGTAGACCGGGGCCAGATCCTTCTGGAAGACAGCGACCTGTTCCGGCGTCAGCTCGGTAATCTTCATGCCGTCATCCTTCAGTTCCTGCTTGATCTGATCGTTCATGACGCGGCTGACGTGGCGCTCGTAGTCGCCCATCTGCTTGGCGGCATCACGCAGCAGCTGCTGATAACTCTCCGGCAGCCGCTTCCAGGTGCGCTCGGAGACCAGCGTAATGAACGGCGTGTAGACGTGGTTCGTCTCAGTGGCGTACGGCTGCACCTCATTGAACTTGGAAGACTCGATGGTGATCCACGGGTTTTCCTGGCCGTCGACTACGCCCTGCTCCAGCGCGGTGAACAGCTCGGCGAACGACATCGGTGTCGGGTTGGCCCCGAGCGTACGCCAGATATCCAGATGGATCGGATTCTGCATGGTGCGGACTTTCAGGCCATCGAGATCGGCGGGTGAGGTCACGGCATGTTCGCTGTTGGTCAGCTGGCGATAACCGTTTTCTGACCAGCCGATAGCCACCAGCCCTTTGGTCGAAGCGTCCTTGAGCATCTGCTGGCCGATATCGCCATCGAGCACCTTGTCGGCGATCTCGGGCGTCGGGAACAGGAACGGCAGATCGAACACCGCGAACTGCGGGAACATGCTGACCATGGGTGAAGTGGAAGGCGCCGTCATGTCCAGCGTGCCGGCCTGCAGTGCGCTGACCGACTGGAGATCGTCGCCAAGCTGGGCACTGTGGAATGTCTGGACCTTGATATGGTTGTCGCTGCGCTGCTCGACGATCTTCTTAAAATACTCCAGACCACGATACTGGGCACTGGACTGCGTCAAACCGATGTTGAACTTGATGTTGTAGTCGTTGCCATCGCCCTTAACGACATCACCGGTGACGTCCGGGAACGGAGGCATCTCGGTGGCAGCCACCGCCGACAGGCTGGTCAAGCTCAGGACCGCGGCTGCCATCAGCGTTGTCAGCGAGGAACGAGCGCGGGGGCGCGTACTGCGATGGGAAGGTGTGATTGTTGTCATCTTCAACTCCAGAGCGTGAATGGCGTGAAAAGCCTGTATGGCCTGCGAAAGGGCGCTGCCGGATGTCGGCGGCGCCCCAATGCTCGGGGTGGCGGCGTGAGCGGCACCAAGGGTCGATCTTCAGGCGCCCGTGCCAGCAGTGCCTGAACCGCTACTGCCAGGCGCTACCGCCGGGAAACTGGTGTGCGCTCAGCGATTCCGGCTTCATGGTGACGCCGTAGCCCGGGGCCTCCGGAACGAGGTAGTGTCCGCGGCGCATCTGTACCGGATCGACGAAGTGCTCATGCAGATGGTCGACGTACTCGAGCAGCCGGCCTTCCAGCGAGCCGGACACCGCGATGTAGTCGAACATCGAGATATGCTGGGTGTATTCGCACAGGCCGACGCCGCCGCCGTGCGGGCAAACCGGAATGTCATACTTGGCGGCCAGCAGTAACACCACGATCACTTCGTTGAGCCCGCCCAGACGGGCGGCATCGAGCTGGCAGAAGTCGATCGCATCGGCCTGAAACAGCTGCTTGAACATCACCCGGTTATGACAGTGCTCGCCAGTGGCCACGCCAATCGGTGCCAGGCGATGACGAATCTCGGCGTGCCCCAGGATGTCGTCGGGGCTGGTCGGCTCCTCGATCCACTGGGGGCGAAACTCGGCCAGCCGGCGCATGTTGACGATCGCCTCGTCGACATCCCACATCTGGTTGGCGTCCATCATCAGCAAGCGCTCCTCGCCGATCTCCTCGCGCAGAATGCGGGCACGTCGGCGGTCCTCCTCGATATCGCCACCGACTTTCTGCTTGAAGTGTTCCCAGCCATCGGCGATGGCCTCGCGGCAGAGCGCGCGCATCTTCTCTTCGGAGTAGCCCAGCCAGCCGGCGGATGTGGTATAGGCGGGATAGCCGTGCTCGCGGATCGCGGCTTCGCGCTCGGCCTTGCCCGCTTCACGACCCTTGAGCAGGCCGATCGCTTCCTCCGGCGTCAACGCATCGGTGACGAAACGGAAGTCGAGACAGCGCACCAGTTCCTCGGGGCTCATGTCGGCCAGCAGCTTCCATACCGGCTTGCCTTCGCACTTGGCCCATAGATCCCAGACGGCATTGATCATCGCGGCACTGGCCAGGTGAATGACGCCTTTTTCCGGCCCCAGCCAGCGCAGTTGGCTATCGCCGCTGGTCAGTTCGCGCCAGTAGGCGCCCATGTCGGCGGTGATATCCGATAGCGAGCGCCCTTCCAGGCGAGAAGACAGAGATTCGACGGCCGCCACGCAGATCTCGTTGCCGCGACCGATGGTGAAGGTCAGGCCATGGCCGGTGACGTCATCGCCGGCGTCGGTATGCAGGATGACGTAGGTGGCCGAATAGTCCGGGGCAGCGTTCATCGCGTCCGAGCCGTCTAGCTCGCGGGAGGTCGGGAAGCGAATATCTTGAACCTCGACCCGCTGGATCTTGGGCATACTGAGAATATTCCTTGAAAATCATTACCGAATTGTAGAAAAAACATAACGATCTGTTGGCGAATTAGTTAACGATAATACGTCCCGTATTGTTCGCTGATTTTCTCGTGATTCGGGATGAGTTCGCCGTTTTATCGCCAGCAATCGACGTCTTTTTTCTGATATATCGCTAGCGTAATTGGCGGTATAGTCCGGTGGCTAATCTTTTTTTATGTTACCCCGATAACCGGGGGTTATTATTTTAGACTAAAGCCTTATGCGGGTGATCGCGATGTCCGACGATAGTCGTATACACGTCAAGGGTTGGATGCGTATCAAGCATCTGGTGCTGCTGGTAACGCTGGATGAAAGTCGAAATCTCCACGCCACGTCGCGCCACATGAATATGAGCCAGCCCGCGGCCAGCAAGATGCTCAAGGATATCGAGACGTTCTTCGGCATGACGCTTTTCTATCGGCTGCCCCGCAGCATGGAGATCACCGATTCGGGGCGCCTGTTGGTGCGCTATGCCCGCAGTATTCTCAACGATACCGACCGCCTGATCGACGAGCTGGTATCGATGCGGGAAGGGGGATACGGCAAGTTGGTCATCGGCGCGGTACCGGGGGCAGCGCCGCTGCTGTTGCCCAAGGCGATCAACACGATCAAGTCACGGCGGCCGCAACTGGCGGTGAGTCTGTTCGAGAACTCCAGTGATCGGCTGCTGGCAGACCTGGAATACAAGCGCCTGGATGTGGTGATCGGTCGCGTGACGGAAAACGCTCAGCACCAGCTATTCGATTTTCTGCCGCTGCAGGCGGAACCGGTCTCGATCGTGGTGAGAGCCGGTCATCCACTCTGTGAACGTTCGCCGGGGCTTAGCGAGGTCGTGCGCTGGCCATGGGTTCTGCATCCGATGAACAGCCCGATGCGAGGACTGTTCGAGATCGCGCTGGCAGAGGAGGGAATATCGACACCGCGCAACGTGGTGGAAACCACCTCGACACAGACGACGCTGCAGCTGGTCAGCTCATCGGATGCCATCGCGTTGCTGCCGACATCGGTGCTCAAGACGGCCGTCTCGGCGGGAAAGTTCACGGCGCTGCCGCTGGTGATCGGTGAGCCGTTGGGCTACTACGGCGTGTTGACCCGAAAGGAAGAGGAAATTTCCGACGTGGTCGGGGAGTTTATCGACACGTTGCTGATGCGAGACCGCTCATGAATGGCGATCACCGTCACCGCTATCATCGAAGAGCGGCGACGGTGATCTTGCTGCAGGTTTCCCGGAAGTCGCGCCTCAGCGCTGACTGAGATGGGCCAGCAGCGCGCGGATGCCGAAGGTCCAGGGGGGCAGGCGATCGCTGCGATCGACGACGTTGGTCAGCGCTCCCAGCTTGGGCGTGGCGATGGTCACGCGGTCGCCGAGATGATGGGTAAAGCCCTGACCTTCGCCGTCGCGATCCTGGATCGGCGAGAACATGGTGCCGAGAAACAGCATGAAACCGTCTGGATACTGGTGATGGGAGCCGTAGGTCTGCGCCACCAGATCCAGCGGGTCGCGGCTGATCTCGCGCATGTCGCTCTTTCCTTCCAGCACGAAGTCGTCGTCGCTGCCTTCGATGCGTAGCGATACCTGGGCACTGCGCACGTCATCGATGCCGAAGTGATCATCGAACAGACGGATGAACGGGCCGATCGAGCACGACGCGTTGTTGTCCTTGGCCTTGCCCAGCAGCAGGGCGCTGCGGCCCTCGACGTCGCGCAGATTGACGTCGTTGCCGAGCGTGGCTCCGCGGACGTGCCCCTCGGCATCTACCGCCAGCACGATCTCCGGTTCCGGATTGTTCCATTCGGAAGCCGGGTGCAATCCGACGCGGGCGCCGTGGCCGACGGCCGACAGCGGCTGCGCCTTGGAGAAGACTTCGGCGTCGGGGCCGATGCCGACTTCCATGTACTGCGACCAGCCACCGCGCGCCTGCAGTTCTGCCTTGAGCGCCATCGCCTCGTCCGAGCCGGGCTTGATTCGCGACAGATCGCCACCGATCAGCGACTGGATCTCCTGGCGCAGCTCGCCGGCGCGCTTGAGATCACCGCCAGCCTGCTCCTCGATCACCCGCTCCAGCAGGCTGACCGCGAAGGTGACGCCGCACGCCTTGATCGCCTGCACGTCGCACGGTGCCAGCAGGTAGGGCGCTCGTGGTGTATCGCCGTGACCATTGGCCAGCACCTCGTCAAGCGTGCCGATTGTGTTGCCCGGTGCCTCGCGAACCAGATAGGCGGCATCGTCGCGTTCCAGCAGATCGGCCATGGTCGAGACATGGTCGGAGAGATCGATCAGCTCGTCGCCGCGCACTGCCACCACGGCGGGGCCGGCGCGGTTGACGGTGGACTCGGCGCCATCGGCGAGCCAGGCTCTCCCGACCAGCAGCGCTCGTTCGGCATCGTCGGGAAGGCAATCATCGTGAGTGGTTGAAGCCATGAAAAAACGAACTCCTTGGGAAAAGGGAAGGGATGAACGCTGAGCTGTCAGCCGAACGGTGTCGTTCCCGCCAGGGACGAGTCTGCCACGGCTTCGCGCATGGCATCGACAACATCCGTCGGCAACGGAATACCGTTGTCGAGATAGTCTCGGCGGCGGGCCAGCCCTGCCTGGCCAGGCAGGCGAACCGGCTTTTCGGGGTCGCGCGGGCGGCTGTCGAGGCAACGTCTGGCCACGTGATCGGTCTCGTCGAGAAAGGGCTCCACGCCGCCGAAGCGTGCCGGATCGATCACCATGACCATCACCGACGCGCCCCAGCCGTCGGGTGAGTCCTTGCGACCGAAGCCCGAGAGCGCCGAGGTCAATGCCTCGACCATCAGCCCCAGTGCGAAGCCCTTGTGGCCGAACGCCAGCTCACCCAAGGGCAGGATACTCCCTTCGGGAGAGGCGAAGTAATCCTCGGGATCGTCGCTGACCTCGCCGTGGCCGGTCAGGATAGCCGGATGATCCAGCCGGTCGCCTGCGGCGCGGGTCTTGCCGACCGTGCCGTTGGTGATGGTCGACATGCTGACATCGATTAGCAGCGGCTGCTCGCGCCCGGGGATGCCGATCGCCAACGGATTGGGCGTGTACACGCGATCCAGGCCGCCGTAGGGCGCCACCGAAGCGACCGCAGGGTCCGAGGTCAGAATCAACGGAATCAGATTGGCCTCGACCAGCGGCTGCAGATACGCGGCCAGACACGCGATGTGATGCGAGCGCCTGAGACTGACCATGCCGATGCCGAACGCGCTGGCGGCCTCCCGACACTGGTCTAGGGCGCGCTGGACTAGATAGGGGCCCAGCAGGTAGTGGCCGTCGAACAGCGCCGCGACCGGGCTGTTCTGGTGAATCTCGAGCCGCGTGTGGTCGCCGCAGGCATGCCCCGCCTTGAGATCCTTGAGATAGCCGTTGGCTAGTTTCACCCCGTGGGTGTGATGCCCGAGCAGGTCACCCTCGACCAGAATGCGTGCGGTGGTTTCCGCAACCTCGGGGCTCGCGCCGTTTTCCGCGAACAGAGTGGTTAGCGTAGAGCGCAGGTTGGCGGCGTCATAACGTGTCATGAAGACCTCGGCTTGCGATAGTTTTTGCGATCATTTTCGGGAGAAGATTGCGATGGACGGCGCCAGTGGCGGAACAGCCGGATCAGCGACGGCAGTACCCAGATCAGAATGACCAGTGCGCCCAGCGCGGCACTGATGGGACGCTCGAAGAAGGCCAGCATGTCGCCAGTGGATTTCAGCATCGAACTCATGAAGCTGTTTTCCAGCGTACTGCCGAGTACCAGTCCGAGAATGGCAGGTGCCATGGGGAAGTCGTTGCGTGCCAGCACGAACGCTACCATCCCGATGATCAGCATGATCCAGATATCGGTGATCGAATTGTTGATGGCGAAGGCGCCGACGATGCAGAAACTCAGGATCAACGGCATCAGCATCTTGCGTGGAGTCAGAATGAAGACCTTCGAGGCCCGAATGGCGAGATAGCCGATGGGCAGCATGATCAGGTTGGCGACGAAGAACACCGTGAACAGGGCGTAGACCTGACCGCCGCCATTCATGAAGATCGTCGGGCCGGGATTCATGCCCTTCATGTAAAGCACGCCGATCACGATGGCGGTGATGGTATCCCCGGGGATTCCGAATACCAGTGCCGGGACCCAGGCCCCGCTGATACCGGAGTTGTTGGCGGAGCTGGCATCGACGATACCCTCGATATGGCCGGTACCGTACTTCTCTTTCTCCTTGGAGCGACTCTTGCCCATCGCGTAAGCGATCCAGGCGGCGATGTCCGCCCCGGCGCCGGGGAGCGCTCCAATCAGCGTACCCAATGAGCTGCCGCGCAGAATGTTGCGCCAGTAGGTCCTGATATGCTTCGGCGCCATGGAGAAGACGCTATCCTTGGTCATCACCGGAACGTGGCGTGCTTCCGTCCGCGAGCCGTAGAACATCATGATCTCATTGAGCGCGAACATGCCGATCATTACCGGAATGAAATTGACTCCGGCCATCAGATCGGGCACGCCGAAGGTGAAGCGCGGCGCGCCGCTCATCATGTCGAGACCGACCGTTGACAGCAGCAGGCCCACCGTCAGCGAAAGGAACGCTTTGACCCTTGAGCCGATGGCAATGAAGATCGAGCTGCTCAGGCCGAGCAGCGCGAGCCAGAAGTATTCGAACGAGCTGAAGTTGAGCGCCATCTCCGCCAGCGAAGGCGAGACGAAAACCAGTACCAGCGTACCGAACAGGCCTCCGATGACCGAGCAGACCAGGTTGGTGCCCAGTGTTTCCCGAGCTCGGCCCTTCTGGGCGAGCCGGTAGGATTCTCCGACATAGGCCGCCGAAGCTGGCGTGCCGGGAATATTGAGATAGGTTCCGGGAATGTCACCGGCAAAGATCGCCATCGCCGACGTCGCGACGATAGCGGCAATGGCCGGGGTCGCATCCATATAGAACGTGATCGGCACCAGCAGCGCCACCGCCATGGTGGCGGTCAAGCCAGGAATGGCACCGACGAACAGCCCGAATACGGACGCCGCGACGATGACCAGCATCGTCTGGGCGTTGAACACCATTGCCAGGCCTTGTAGAAAAGCGTCCATGAGCGATCACCAGGCTAAGGTAAGATTTGAGAGAGCAGGGTGCCTTCCGGCAGCGGGATCAGCAGGTAGCGGGAGAACAGCAGATAGATCGCCGCTGCGATAACGATCGATACGATCAGAGAAAGCCACAGCTTGGCGCCACGCACCTGCATCAGGAGCAGCATGCTCAATGCCATGCATAGAGGAGCGCCCAGGAACTCGCTGGTCAGGATATAGAACACGATCAGCGCGCAGGGCAGCAGCGAGATCAACAGGCTGCGATAGTCATAGCTCGTCGTCTGGGATCGGGGACCGGCAAACGCGCTCCTGAGCCGACCGACCCGAGTCAACGCCAGCACCAGTCCGCCGATCACCATTCCCCCGCCGATCAGCGAGGGGAACAGTGAAGGCCCGAACTGCAGGGCAGGCATCGTTGGATAGGTCCGGGCGACGGCGATGACCACGCCGCCGCCGATCACGAACGCCAGTCCGAGCAGGAAGTCTCTCATGAAGTCGTCTCCCGGTCGGGTCGTCGGATCACTTGGCCAAGCCTACCTGCTCGACGATCTTGCCGAAGCGTTCATCCTGTTCGGCCATAAACTGGCCGAAATCGTCCGCACCGCGCCACTCCGTGCCAAACCCTTGCTTGGACATGAAGCTCTGGTAGGTGTCGCTGCTGTAGGCAGCTTCGACCGCTTTCTCGAGCGTATCGACGACGGCCGGGTCCATACCCTTCGGGCCGGCGATACCTCGCCATTCACCGATGGTGTAGTCGCTGCCGATAGCTTCTTTCAGCGTGGGTACGTCGGGAAAGCTGTCGAGTCGCTCCGGTGCCATGATTGCCAGGCTCTTGGCTTTGCCAGCGTCGACCATCGAACGCCCTTCGGGAACCGAGCTGGGGACGATGTCGATACTGCCGGCGGCCATCTCGGTCATCGCCGGTGCAGCACCCTGGCTGGGAATCCAGGAGACGCGGTCGGCTTCCAGGCCCTGATCCAGCAGGAAACCGGCGAAAGCCAGGTGCCACACGCCCCCCTGGCCGGTGCCGGAAGCGGTATAAGTTCGAGCGGGTTCGCTTTTGACCTGATCGACGAGTGATTGGACAGAGTCAAACGGGCCATCGGCGGCAACCTGGATGCCAGCGTAGTCATAGTTGATCTGGGCGATGGGGGTGTAGTCCTTGTAGGTCAGCTGCGTCAGCCCCTGCCAGTGCATCATGTTGATCTCGCCGGTAATCAGGCCAAGGGTATAGCCATCGGGTTTGGCCATCGTCATGGCCGTATGTCCCACCACACCGCTCCCGCCGGTGCGGTTGACCACGTTGACCGTCTGACCGAGTTCCTCTTCCAGTGCCGCGGCGATGGTTCTGGCGGTGGCATCGGTTCCGCCGCCCGCGGCCCAGGGGACGATCAGCGTGATCGGTTTTTCGGGATAGTCCGCCATTGCCGGCAGTGGCAGCAGCAACGACAGGCCCAGCAATCCTGCGAGATGAGTTCGGGTGATCGACGTCTTCATGGCGTATCTCCTGGGGAGCGATATTTTGTGTGGTTATTGACGGGCTTTTCGCTCAATGAAGCTATGGTTTATGACTATTGAATGCAATAAGCGTATTGGATAGACATTGGTATTACTGCCGCCCAAAAGGCAGAACGATCTATTTAGAGATAGCCATCAAGGTCCTGTTTAGGCGTTCTATTTTGCCTTGATTTATCAACATCATTCGGCAATAAAACCGATGAGGAGCAGATGTCGAGGGTTGGCCGTCGTATCTAGATTACGCTGGTTCGCGTTGAGCGTATTTGCTCCGAAAGTCTATGTTGTACTTATCTGTCATATGTTCAACATAGGCATGGCGTCGTCATGGGTGGTTGTTGCGCCGCATTCAGTGAACGCGTTCACTGAACTGGATTGCCGCTGAGGGACGTTAGCGCGGTGGTGCGAATCGTAGTTAACTCGAGGAGGTAGGTAATGCGCCTGATACAGTGTCTGAACGATGATCGACTGACCGTGGCAGTGGTCCTGAACGAACGGGAGGTTCAGGTCGTCAATGCTGATGAAGGCGTCTACGGCCTGGCCAAGCGCGCCATCGACGAAGACAAGCCGCTGACGTCGGTGGTCGAAGCCGCGCTGACCGAAACCCTGCTCGACTACGCCAAGCTCATTGATGAGCGCCGTCTGCTGCCCCCACTGACGCACCCGGATCCGGCGCACTGTCTGGTGACGGGGACGGGGCTGACCCATCTCGGGAGTGCCGATACGCGTTCGGCGATGCATTCGGCCGACAAGGTCGATGAGAGTGAACTCACCGATTCCATGCGCATGTTCCGCATGGGTGTCGAGGCCGGCAAGCCGAAGGCGGGAGAGGTCGGGCCACAGCCGGAATGGTTCTACAAGGGAGATGGCGACTGCGTGGTGGCACCGGAAACCGAGATTCCGTCTCCGGCTTTTGCTCAGGATGCCGGCGAAGAACCGGAACTCGCCGGCCTCTACGTGATCGGCAGAAACGGTCAGCCGTGGCGAGTCGGTTACGCCGTCGGCAACGAGTTCTCCGATCATGTCACCGAGCGTTTCAACTACCTGTGGCTGGCGCACTCCAAGCTACGCGCCTGCAGCTTCGGCCCGGAACTGTTCATCGGCGAATTGCCGGAAAATCTGGAAGGCACCAGCCGGATCGTGCGCGACGGGCGCACACTATGGGAAAAACCGTTCCTGACCGGCGAGGGCAACATGGCCCACAGTCTGGCCAACCTCGAGCATCACCACTTCAAGTACCGCAACTTTCGCCGGCCGGGCGACGTGCATGTGCATTTCTTCGGTACCGCCACGCTGAGCTTCGCCGACAAAATCGTGGTCGAGCCGGGTGATCGCTACGAGATCGACCTGCCGGCGCTGGGCAGACCCTTGCGCAACACCCTGGGTAGCGAAGCTGACTTCGGCTATTCAGCGGCGAAAGCGCTGTAACCCCGGCCCATCGTCGCCCCTGGCTGGCAGCTTCCACCGTTGCATTCACGTTACAGCGGGCCAGACGGCGACTTTGCAGCTGCCACGACTATCAATTTGCTTGAGAGAGTTTCGAACATGCCCCAACGCCCCCGCCGAACCCCCGACCAGCTGCGGTCGCGCTGGTGGTTCGACAACCCCGAGCACGCCGGTACCACGGCGCTGTGTCTTGAGCGTTACATGAACTACGGCATTACCCTGGAAGAGCTCTCTTCCGGCAAGCCGATCATCGGTATCGCCCAGTCGGGCTCCGATCTGACACCGTGTAACCGCCATCACATTCAACTGGTGGAGCGGGTCAAGGCCGGCATCCGGGCAGCCGGTGGCGTGCCGTTCGAATTTCCGCTGCATCCGATTCACGAGAACGTGCGCCGACCCACCGCCGCGCTGGATCGCAATCTCGCCTATCTGGGGCTGGTCGAAGTGCTCCACGGCTATCCGCTCGATGGCGTGCTGCTGACCACCGGCTGCGACAAGACTACGCCGGCCTGTCTGATGGCCGCCGCCACTGCCGATATTCCAGCGATCGTGCTGTCCGGTGGGCCGATGCTCAACGGCTGGCGCGGCAAGGACCGTGTCGGCTCCGGCACCATCGTCTGGGAATTGCGCAAGCGGATGGCCACCGGCGAGATCGACTATCCCGAATTCCTGGCTCGGATCGCGGACTCGGCACCGTCGGTGGGGCACTGCAACACCATGGGCACGGCCTCGACCATGAACTCGATGGCCGAAGCACTGGGCATGAGCCTGCCGGGTTCGGCGATGATTCCCGCGCCCTACAAGGAGCGGCCGATGGTCGCCTACGCCACCGGCGCGCGCATCGTCGAGATGGTATGGGAGGATCTGCGTCCGAGCGACATCATGACGCGTGAGGCGTTCGAGAACGCCATCGTGGTCTGCTCGGCGCTGGGCGGCTCGAGCAATGCGCCCGTCCATATCAACGCGATTGCCCGCCATGCCGGAATCGAGTTGAGCAACGATGACTGGCAGCGACTCGGCCACGATATCCCGCTGCTGGCCAATGTGATGCCGGCGGGCGCTTATCTGGGCGAGGAGTTCTTCCGGGCGGGCGGTGTTCCGGCCGTGGTGCATGAGTTGCTGACGGCGGGGCGGCTCCACGGCGATGCGCTGACCGTCAACGGCCAAACGCTACACACCAACTGTTTCGGCCAGGAGACGCAGGACGAGGACGTCATCCTGCGCTACGACCACCCACTGGTGGAGTCGGCGGGCTTTCTCAATCTCAAGGGCAATCTGTTCGACTCGGCGCTGATGAAGACCAGCGTGATCTCGGACGATTTCCGTCGTCGTTATCTCTCCAACCCCGGCGATCTCGACGCCTTCGAGGGCAAGGTCGCGGTGTTCGATGGCTCCGAGGACTACCACGCGCGCATCGACGATCCGGCGCTCGGGATCGACGCGAACACCATTCTGGTGATGCGCGGCGCCGGTCCGGTGGGTCATCCTGGTGGCGCCGAGGTGGTTAACATGCAGCCGCCGGAAGCGCTGATCAAGCAGGGCATCGAATCGCTGCCATGTCTGGGCGACGGCCGTCAGTCGGGAACTTCCGGCTCGCCATCGATTCTCAACGCCTCGCCGGAAGCGGCAACCGGCGGTGGTCTGGCATTGCTGGAGAGTGGTGACCGGATTCGGATCGACCTCAAGCGGGGCGAGGCCAATCTACTGATCGGCGACGACGAACTGGCGGCGCGGCGCGCCAAGCTCGAGGCCGAAGGCGGCTATCCCTATCGCGATCATCAGACGCCGTGGCAGGAGATCCAGCGCTCGATGGTCGAGCAGCTCGATCACGGCATGACGCTCGCGCCGGCAACCAAATATCGCGCCATCGCTTGGGATCTGCCGCGAGACAATCACTGACGAGCCACGAGCCACGAGCCACGAGCCACGAGCCACGAGCCACGAGCCACGAG
>NZ_MSDP01000004.1:0-226063 GCF_001937155.1 Salinicola sp. MH3R3-1
ACGCCATCTGCAATGCCTTCGGGTTTGGTGGTGTGAATGCCAGCGCGATCTTCAAGCGCTACGAGGGCTGAAACGGGCTGCGCTCGGCAATACGACACGAGCTACGACTGCGCCGGCTTCGGGGCGCTAAACAGCAGCTACGAGCTACGAGCTACGAGCTACGAGCTACGAGCTACGAGCTACGAGCTACGAGCTACGAGCTACGAGCTACGAGCTACGAGCTACGAGCTACGAAAAGGGCCAGCGACTGACGTCGCTGGCCCTTTTCTCGCAATAAGCCCGTGTTGGCTTTCGCGGCTCGCGATTTCAGGCCATCGTGTCGACGATCCCACCTTCGACCCGCATCGCCGCGCCGGTGGTGGCGCTGGCCTGGGGTGAAGCCAGGTAGACGCTGAGGTTGGCGACTTCCTCGACCTCGGCGACTCGCTGGATGATCGACGACGGCCGGTTCTCCTTGACGAAGTTGGCTTCCGCCTCGGCCTCGCTGATGCCTTGCTGCTGGGCGATGTCGGCAATCATCTTGCCCACGCCTTCGGACTTGGTCGGCCCGGGAAGCACCGCGTTGACCGTGACCTGGGTGCCCGCCAGAACCTTGGCCAGTCCGCGCGAGATCGACTGCACGGCGCTCTTGGTCATGCCGTAGTGAACCATCTCCGCCGGGATGTTGAGCGCGGACTCGCTCGACAGAAACTGGATTCGACCCCAGTCGCGCTGCTTCATGCCCTGGGCATAGTGGCGCGACAGCCGCACCGCGCTCATCACGTTGACGTCGAAGAACTGCTGCCACTCGTCATCGGGAATCTCGAAGAAGTCCTTGGGCCCGAAGATGCCGACGTTGTTGACCAGAATATCGCAGTCCGGCTTCTGCTCGATCAACGCCTGGCAACCCTCGGCCGTGCCCAGATCGGCGGCCACGCCGTCGAGGGTGGCGGCCGGGAGTTCCTGCTTGAGGGTGGCGATGGCGTCGTCGACGCGCGCCTGGGTCCGGCCGGTGACGGTCACGGCGGCACCGGCGCCTGCCAGGCCCTTGGCGATGGCCAGCCCGATGCCGGCGGTGGACCCGGTGACGATAGCGGTCTTGCCTGTCAGATCGATTTTCATCAGATGTCTTCCTTAGCGGTTTGGGCTTAGCAGTTTTGACTTAGCGGCTTTAACTTAGCTGTTGCGGCTTTGCTGTTTTGGCCTGCGCCTCGCCGGCCGTGAGTCTGCGGCGATGGTGATCGGCGAGGGGATGGCTCCCACGAAAGTGGCAGAGGTACACTCCGACATCGGGGCAGTCGTCGCGAACACAACCCGTGCGATGACGCTCGACGACTTTTCAGACAAACCCAAATGCTTTTATCGGGTAGCCGGTCAGTGGCAGCTAGTCAGTGGCGGCACTTCGATGACAGGGTCAATGACGGCCCTCGTGGCAACGGGGCGCTTTTCGCAATTCGCCGTCCCATCGCTGAAAGCCGCGAGGCCGTCGCCTCCTTATACTCATTCGACATACTTATTCGACACCCCCTAACCTCCAGGGAGAGAGACATGGCCGCGAGCCCGACACGTGACGATTTCGACAGCTACATGACCCCCAACTATTCGCCGCAGCAGGCGATTCCGGTGCGCGGCGAAGGCAGCCGACTGTGGGATCAGGCGGAGAAGGAGTACATCGATTTCGCAGGCGGCATCGCGGTCAATGCGCTGGGGCACTGCCATCCGGCCCTGGTCAATGCGCTGACCACCCAGGCCAACAAGCTGTGGCATCTCTCCAACGTCTATACCAACGAGCCGGCGCTGGCGCTGGCCAAGCAGATGGTCGAGCGGACCTTCGCCGACAAGGCATACTTCTGCTCTTCCGGCGGCGAAGCCAACGAAGCGGCCTTCAAGCTGGCGCGTCGCTGGGCGTTCGACAACTTCGGCGAGAAGAAGCACAAGATCATCTCGTTCAAGCAGGCGTTTCACGGCCGCACCCTGTTCACCGTCAGCGTCGGCGGTCAGCCCAAGTATTCCGAAGGTTTCGGCCCGATCCCGGGCGGCATCGTTCACGCCGAGTTCAACGATCTCGACAGCGTGCGCGCGCTGATCGACGACGAGACCTGCGCCATCGTGGTCGAGCCGATCCAGGGCGAAGGCGGCGTGACGCCGGCAACGCCGGAATTCATGCGGGGCCTACGCGAGCTGTGCGATCAGCATCAGGCGCTGCTGGTAGTCGACGAAGTGCAATCCGGCGTCGGCCGTACCGGCAAGCTCTATGCCTACATGCACTATGACGTGACGCCGGACATCCTGACCACGGCCAAGGCCCTGGGCGGCGGCTTCCCGATCGGCGCGATGCTGACCACCGATCGCGTCGCGCCGTCGCTGGCGGTGGGGACGCACGGTTCCACCTACGGTGGCAACGCGCTGGCCTGTGCCGTGGGTCTGGCGGCGCTGACCACCATCGACACGCCGGAGGTTCTGGAAGGCGTCGAGCGTCGTCACGCGCTGTTCCGCGAGCATCTCGAGGTCATCAATCGCAAGTACGGCGTGTTCAAGGAGATCCGCGGCATGGGGCTGCTGATCGGCGCCGAGATGAGCGACGACTTCCACGGCAAGGCACGGGATATTCTGCCGCTGGCCCTCGAACAGGGGCTGATGATTCTGGTCGCCGGTCCCAACGTGCTGCGCATGGCGCCGTCGCTGGTGATTCCGGAAGCGGATCTTCAGGAGGGCATGGCGCGGCTCGAGATCGCCATCGGGCAGCTCGTCAACCCATCATGATCGCCTCCGATATCGTCTCCAGTGGCATGGATGATCCCGCGGCGCGAAGCGTGGGCAACCTGCTGGTTCGCCCGGCGCAGTCGGGCGATCTGGCCGCAATCGAGCGGCTTGCCGGTGGCGCCACGCCCCGGCTGACCAATCTTCCCGCGCATCGTGACCGGCTCGAGGAGCGGATTGCCCGCTCCTCGCGCGCGCTGGCCCACAACGTCGACTTCCCTGGCGACGAGCTCTACACCTTCGTGCTCGAGGATCGGGACCTGGGCGAGATCGTCGGCACCGCCAGCATCCGGGCGCAGGCGGGGGCGCAGGACGCCTACTACACCTATCGTCAGGAAACCCTGATCCACGCCTCGCAGCAGCTCAATCTGCGCCACGAGGTGCAGACGCTATCGCTCTCCCACGAGATGTCGGAAGTCTCGCTGCTGTGCGCGCTGTCGCTGGATTCGCGCTACCGCGGCACCAGCGCGGCCACGTTGCTGCGCCGCGCCCGGCTGATGTTCATCGCCCAGTATCCCGAGCGCTTCGCGCAGACGCTGGGCGTGGCCTTTCCGGGCTATCTCGACGAGGAGGGCAGGTCGCCTTTCTGGGACAGTGTCGGCCATCACTTCTTCGAGCAGGGCTACCACGAGATCAACCTGCTGGCGGGTGTACGCTCTAAGAGCTTCATCGCCGAGGTGATGCCGCAGTTTCCGCTCTATCTGCCGCTGCTGACGCCCCAGGCCCGCGCGGCGATCGGACGTGAACATCCGGATCATGAACAGGCGCTGCAGGAAATGCTCGCCGAGGGTTTCGTGCGCTCGCGCCACGTCGATATCTTCGACGCCGGACCGGTGGTGAGAGGCGAGCGTCAGCGCCTGCGCACGTTGACCCACTGCGGCTGGCATCCGGTACGGATTCGCCCGGCGGCCTCGTTGCCGGATGCCGAACCGGCGATGGTCGCCAATCAGCAACTGGCCGATTTCCGCTGCACCGTCGCGCGCTATGCGCTCACGCCGACCGGTCAACTGATGCTGTCGGAAGAGCAGGCGGCGCTGCTCGGCGTCGAAGAGGGTCGTGCCGTACTGGTCGCGCCGCTGGCGCTACCCAATGTCGAAGACGCGCTGGACGAGGGAGAACTGTAATGCGCCTGCGACCCATTGGGCATCACGATATCGACGAACTGCAGGCGTTGGCGCAGGAGACCGGTGTCGGTTTCACCTCGCTGCCCAACAGCCGTGAATTTCTGAGCGCCAAGATCGACAACGCGGTGGCGGCGTTCGAAGGCCGCGTCCCCGAGCAGGAACGGCTCTATTTCTTCGTGCTCGAGGACGAGCAGAGCGGTGAACTGGCGGGCTGCTGCGCAATCGAGGCCGAGGTCGGCCGCGAGACGCCGTTCTATCATTACCGCGTTGGCAAACTGGCGCATTCGTCGGTCCAGCTCGATCTGCACCGCACCATCGATACGCTGTTTCTGAGCTCGGATCACACCGGCGATGCCGAAGTCGCCTCGCTGTTTCTGCGTCCGGCCTATCGCCGCGATCGCAACGGCACGCTGCTCTCCAAGGCGCGCTGGCTGTTCATGGCGGAGTTCCGCGACTGTTTTCCGGCCAAGGTGCTGGCGGAGATGCGCGGCGTGTTCAGCCCCGACGGCGTCAGCCCGTTCTGGGACAGTCTCGGCAGCCACTTCTTTCCGATGGAATTCAAGCAGGCCGACCAGCTCACCGGGCTGGGTCAGAAGAGTTTCATCGGCGAGCTGATGCCGAAATACCCGATCTACACGCCGTTTCTGCCACAGGCGGCGCGGGAGTGTATCGGCCAGGTCCACGAGCACACCCGGCCCGCGCTGGAGATGCTGAAGAAGGAAGGGCTGCGCTGGGAAGGCTATATCGACATCTTCGATGGCGGGCCCACGGTTGAGGCCTATATCGACGACGTTCGCGCGATCCGCCACTCGTCCTGCGTCACGGTCGAGGTCAGTAGCGAGCGACTGGAGCAGTCCGAACGCCCCGGCTGGATGGCGGCCACCACCGGGATGAGTGATTTCCGCTGCAGCTGGATCGGCCGCGGCCCCAGCGAGGACGGAGTGATCACGCTGACCACGGCGGAAGCCGAGCGGTTGAACGTGACCAGTGGCGATGCCTTGCGGGTGCTCGAGTCCTGAGTGCCGACTAGCAGCCGACGCAATTTCCAGAACAACCAGGAGTGATGTATGCACGCCAAGCAACAACTGCTGATCGACGGTCATTGGATCGATGGCGCCGCTGCGCGGTTCGATAAGCGCGACCCCATCACGGGCGACACGTTATGGCAGGCCGCAGCGGCCTCACCCGAGCAGGTCGACGAAGCGATCGCAGCGGCACGGCGTGCGTTCCCTGGCTGGGGGCGGCGGCCGTTCGCCGAGCGTCAGGCCGTGGCCGAGCGTTTCCGCGACGAGCTGGAAGCCAATCGCGAACCGCTCGCCCTTAGTATCGCCCATGAGACCGGCAAGCCGATCTGGGAAGCGCGCACGGAAGTGGGCGCGATGATCGCCAAGGTGGCGATCTCGCTCACCGCCTATCACGAGCGTACCGGCGAGCGCGCCCGCGATGCCGGCGGTACACGGGCGGTATTGCGACACCGCCCGCACGGCGTGCTGGCGGTTTTCGGCCCCTACAACTTCCCGGGGCATCTGCCCAACGGCCATATCGTGCCGTCGCTGCTGGCCGGCAACTGCGTGGTGTTCAAGCCCAGCGAACAGACCCCGATGACCGCTGACCTGACCCTGCAGTGCTGGGAGCGGGCGGGCCTGCCTGCCGGTGTGATCAACCTGGTCCAGGGCGCGGCGGAAGTGGGGCAGGCTTTGGCCGGCAACGCCGATATCGACGGCCTGCTGTTCACCGGCAGCGCCAAGGTCGGCGGGCTGCTGCATCGTCAGTTCGGCGGTCAGGTCGGCAAGATCCTGGCGCTGGAGCTGGGTGGCAACAACCCGCTGGTGGTCAAGGACGTGCGTGATCTCGATGCCGCCGTGCTGACCATCATCCAGTCGGCGTTTCTCTCCGGCGGTCAGCGCTGTACCTGTGCACGTCGTCTGATCGTGCCGCAGGGAGAATCCGGCGATCAGCTGATCGAGAAGCTGGCGCGGACACTGGCCGAACTGCATGTGGCCGAGCCCTTCAGCGAACCGGCGCCGTTCTATGCCGGACTGGTCAGCCCGCAGGCGGCGGAAGGTCTGCTCGAGGCCCAGCGCGACCTCGAAGCCCGCGGTGGCCGGGTGCTGGTGCGGATGCAGTCGCTGCAGGCCGGCACCAGTCTGCTGTCGCCGGGGCTGGTCGATGTCACCGGCTGCGACGTGCCCGATGAAGAGCACTTCGGCCCGCTGCTCAAGGTCGATCGTTACCGGAGCTGGGACGAGGCGATCGAACTGGCCAACGCTACCCGCTACGGACTTTCGGCCGGACTTATCGGCGGGGACCAGCCGGATTGGGACGACTTCCTACTGCGGATTCGGGCCGGCATCGTCAACTGGAATCGTCAGACCACCGGGGCCTCCAGCGATGCGCCGTTTGGCGGGATCGGCGACAGCGGCAACCATCGCCCGAGCGCCTATTACGCGGCGGACTACTGCGCCTATCCGGTCGCCTCGATGGAGGCCGATACGCTGACCCTGCCCGCGGCGCTGCCGCCCGGCATTCGGCTATGAGCGATTCCGTCAGCAATGCCATTAGCCATGCCATTAGCCATGCCATTAGCCAAGACATCAGCTACGCCACCAGTCAGGCCACAAGTGGAGTTACGCGATGAGCGACACGACGAACGCTTTCGCGCCGGACGTGCGTGAAGTCAATTTCGACGGCCTGGTCGGCCCGACGCACAATTACGCCGGGCTGGCCCACGGCAACGTGGCCTCGATGCGCCATGGCGGGTTGGCCTCCAATCCGCGCGAGGCGGCGCTGCAGGGCCTGGCCAAGATGAAGTCGCTGATGGACTCAGGCTACGCCCAGGGCGTATTGCCGCCGCAGCAGCGCCCGGATCTGGGTGCGCTGCGTGCCCTGGGGTTTGGCGGCAGCAACACCGAGATACTCGCGCGAGCCGCGCAGGAAGCGCCGCAGCTTCTGCGCGCGGTGTGTTCGGCCTCCTCGATGTGGACCGCCAACGCCGCCACCATCACGCCGGGTTTCGATGCTCCGGACGGTCGCGTGCACTTCACGCCGGCCAATCTGCAGTCGAGTTTCCATCGCTATCTCGAACCGGAAACCACCGGCCGCGTGCTGGCATCGATTTTCCGTGACGAGCGCCACTTCGCCCACCACAGCGTGCTGCCGGCGACGCCGGCGTTCTCCGACGAGGGTGCGGCCAATCACACCCGCCTGTGTGGCGAGTACGACGAGGCCGGCGTGCATCTGTTCGTCTACGGCCGACAGGCCTTCGGCGGTGAGCGCGCCCCCCAGCGCTATCCGGCGCGACAGACGCTGGAAGCGAGTCAGGCGATCGCGCGTCAGCACGGGCTCGAGGATTCACAGGTCGTCTTTGCCCAGCAGCATCCGGATGCCATCGACGCGGGCGTCTTCCACAACGACGTGATCGCGGTGGGCAACGGGCCGGTGCTGCTCTATCACGAGATGGCGTTTCTCGACGAGGAGAAGACGCTGGAGGCGCTGCGCTCCCGAATGGCTTCCCCGCTGATACCGGTACGGGTGCCCAGCGAGGCGATCAGCCTCGAGGACGCGGTCTCGACCTACCTGTTCAACTCGCAGCTGTTGTCGAATCCGGATGGCAGCATGACGCTGGTGGTGCCGGGGGAGTGCCAGGAGAACGAGGCTGTTTGGCGAACGATTCAGGATCTGCTGCTGGCGGGATACAACCCGATCAGCGAAGTGACGGTCAAGGACGTCAAGCAGAGCATGCGCAACGGCGGCGGCCCGGCTTGCCTGCGTCTGCGGGTGGTGCTCTCGGCGGCCGAGCGCCAGGCGCTGAGCGGACGGGTGCTGCTGAACGATGCGCTATATGCCGACCTGGTGGGCTGGGTCGAGCGTCACTACCGTGACAGCCTGACCCCGGACGAGCTGGCCGACCCCCGGCTCGCCGACGAGACGCTCACCGCGCTCGACGAACTGACCCGGCTGCTGGGCATCGGCAACGTCTATCCGTTTCAGATGGGGTCGTAGACCGGCCGGTCAGCCCTGGCCGGCGGCGCCGCCGACCATGCCGCTGCGCAGGTCGGCGCCACTCTGGCTGTTTTTGACATGCTGGCCCACGACATCTTCCGGTGAACCGGCCATTTCCCGGAACATGCCCATGGAACCGAGTAGCGCCGAGGACTCGTAGGGCACGAACACCCGCTCGCCATCCTTGGCCATGGTCGGTAGCGCCTTGATGTAGCTCTGGCCCAGCAGATAACCCACCACGGTGCGCTTGTTCTCCTCCGTCTCGCCGATGGCATTGAGCACCAGCTTGATCGATTCCTGCTCGCCCTGGGCGCGCAGGATGGCGGACTGCTTGTCGCCTTCGGCGTTGAGAATCGACGATTCGCGCTGACCCTGCGCCATGGCGATGGCAGCAGATTTCTCGCCCTCGGCTTCGGTCACCGTCGCGCGCCGTTTACGTTCGGCGGCCATCTGCAGGCGCATGGCGCTCTCGACCTCTTCCGGCATGGCGATGTCCTGCACCTCGACCCGGGAGATCTTCACGCCCCATTTGGACGCGGGCTCTTCCATGGCGGACTGGATCGCGTTATTGACCTCGGCGCGGGATTCGAACAGCTTGTCGAGCTCCATCTTGCCCACCACCGAACGCAGCGTGGTCTTGGCCAGCACCTCGACGGCCTGACTCATGTTGGCGACTTCATAGACCGCCCGCTTGGGATCGATGATCTGGTAATAAAGCGCGCCGTTGATGGTGACCGTCACGTTGTCGGTGGTGACCACCGGCTGTCCGGGGAAATCCATGACCGTCTCGCGGCGGTCGATACGGATTTCGTCGGTGGCGATCGGGTAGTACTCTTCTCCCTGCTTGCGGTAGCGGATCATGCTGATGGCGCGAGGCTGCTCGATGAACGGGATGATGAAGTTGATCCCGCTTTCGAGCAGCCGGTTGAAAGAGCCCAGACGCTCCACCACCATCACCTCCGACTGGCGAACGATCACCAGCCCCTTGACGATGAGCAGCACGCCGATAGCGACGATGATCAGGCTGAGAATCAGCCCCGGGCTGGCAAAGAGATCCATATGCGTTACTCCGTTGGGCTTTTCAGCGTCACGATGGCCTCGGTGCCGTCGAAATGCTGAAAGATGACCGCGCTGCCCAGCGGCAGTTCGGTCGTGTCGGTGTCGGCGACTCGCAGTCGATAGAAATCGCCGTTGATCTTGAGTCCGGTCGCGCCGTCGAAATCGCGCTTGAGGGTACGATATTCATGGCCTTTCTCGACCCCGGTGCCGGTCGTGCCGTAATCCACACCCGGTGGCGAGAACCAAGGGCGGATCACCTTGATGACCAGCGGCAGCAGCACCCCGGCGACGATCCCCAGGCCCAGCAGTTGCCAGGTCATCGACGCCCCCAGCCAGGCCAGCAGCGCCGCCACGGCCGCCGCGATCGCCAGCGCCAGCAGCACCAGCGCGCCCGAGGCCAGCTCCGCCAGGCCCAGCAGCAGCGCAATGCCCAGCCACACATAAGCCACGTTCCAGTCCATATCGGTCCTCGGTGATCGAGTCGGGAGGAAACTTCTCGAGGTCGGCGCTCGATGCCGGCCGGCGCCCGGGGCTCGTCAGTTTCGCTGAAAAGCGGTCCAGAAGGTTGCCCGCGTCGGACAGAACAGCGTATCAGAGATCGTTACGCCAAAGAGGATAGTGATCACCCTCGATGCGCATGCGAGAAATAATGTGAAGATCACGGCGTGCTCGGCGGGGCAAGTCAGTCATCGCCCAGCTTGACCATCTTCGGCCGGCCGATCAGCACGCCGGCGACGCTCTGGGCGGCGAGCAGCACGATTAGGAAGATCAGCGACAGCTGCCAGTCGCCGCTCAGGCCGTGCAACGTGCCGAACAGCAGCGGCCCGCTGGCGCCCATCAGATAGCCGATGCTTTGGGACATGCCCGAGAGCATGGCGGCGTGCTGCGGCTGTCGGGTGCGCAGCACGATCATGGTCAGCGCGAAGGCGAAGCAGCCGCCCTGACCGGCACCCAGCAGCAGCGCCCACAGCAGCGGCGAGGCGGTCGGGGCCAGCAGCAGGCCGAACAGCGCCAGCGCCACCAGCGAACAGAGCCCGAGCACCAGCAGGCTGTGATGGGTCAGCCGCGAGGCCAGTCTGGCGACGACGTAGCTGCCCGGGATGCTGGTGAGGTTGATCAGCGACAGCATGATCCCGGCGGTCGCCACCGGAACGCCGGCCTGAATCGCCACCGCCGGCACCCAAGTCTGCAGCGTATAGAAGCTCAGCGACTGAGCACCCATGAACAGCGTCAATGTCCACGCTACCGGGCTTCGGAACAGCCGCGACATCGGCGGTCGTCGGCTCGATGCTTGCTCGGCGGGGGCCAGCGAGATCGCCACGCGCCACCACACGATGGCGGAGCCGATGCCGAAGGCGGCCCACAGCCAGATTGGCGTGGACCAGCTTCCCGACAGATTCATCAGCGGAATGGCGCTGCCGGCGCTGATCGTGGCGCCGACGCCCATCATCACCGTATAGAGCCCCATGGTGCGGCCGAGTCGATCACCGCGATCACGTTTGACCAGGCTCGGCATGAACACGTTGCCGAAGGCGATGCCCATCCCCGCGCACAGGGTGCCGAGCAGCATGACCGTCAGGCTCTCGATACCGCGCAGCACGCCGCCGATGGCGATCAGCGTGATCGCGCAGGCGATGGCCCGGTCGAGGCCGACGCGATCGGCGAAGCCCGGCGCCAGCGGTGACAGCAGCCCGAAGCAGAGGATCATCCCGGTGGTGAAGAGGCTCGCCGTCCCCGCGCCGATGGAGAGCGTCGACATGATCGGATCGAGCACCGGTCCGATGACGACGATCGGCGCACGCAGATTGATCGCTGCCAGACCGAAAGCGACGAGCCATAGCCAGGCGGGTAGCGGGGGACGAGAGAGCGAGGCTGACGGCACAAGCGATCACCGAGTCATGAGCGGGCCGGCATCTTATCATCGTTGATCGGCGCATCGATGCTTGCACGTGTAAAGTGATCGTTTTACACTCAGTGCATGGACATTCGCACACGACTCATTTCGACCGCCGAGCAGCTCTTCGATCGCCACGGCTTTACCGCCACCGGGATGGACCGGCTGACCCAGGCCGCCGGCATCTCGAGCCGCACGCTCTACAAGCACGTCGGCAGCAAGAATGGCCTGATGGCCGCGGTCCTGAACGAGCGCGACCGTCGCTTCCATCGGCGGATCGACGCCGTCAGCGTCGATGCGCTGTTCGGCGCGCTGGAAACCTGGTTCGCCGAGGAGGGCGCAAGAGGATGCCTGTTCCTGCGGGCCTGGGGCGAGACCGGAGGTAGCGTTCCGGAGATCGCCGAGGTGATGGCCCGGCACAAGGAGCGCCTGCGGCAACGCATCGACGACATCGTCGTGGCGGAGATGGGACACCGCGACGACGAGCTGGCCGAGGCGATTCTGCTGCTGTTCGAAGGCGCGACCCACGCCGCGACCTATCGTGGCGGTGCGGCCGTCGATGGTGCTCGCCGGGCAGCACGGCGGTTGATCGCAGGCGCGCGCGCTGAGGGAAGCACTGCCTAAATGCCTACGCGGGCGAATCGCTGCGTTGCGCGGTGCTCGAAGGATTGCCTAACCCCATGTTATGTCTCGCCTTCTGTGCTCCGTGCGTCTTGCGCTTCATCCCGCTCGCCGATTGATTCAGCGCTTCCTTAGCGGATTCTGCTCGGGAAAGCCGTGCCAGTCTGGCGAACCATCCCTTGATGGTCCGAAAACACCACGGCGCCATTCTCCGGTTCAAGGCCGGCGGATTCGTTACGACCGTAAGAAAAACGATCATTTTACACCACGACTGTCGTCTGGACGTTTCGGTAGCGTTCAGCACTTCAGCAAGGAGGATTCCGATATGAACCGCCAGGAACTTCGACTCATCGTTGCCGGCACAGCGCTGATTGGCGTGAGCTACGGTTTGGCGCGCTTTGCCTACGGGCTGTTTCTGCCTAGCATGCGCGAGGACGTCGGGCTGAGTTCGGCCATGGCCGGGGCGATCGGCAGCGGCGCCTACGTTGGCTACTGTCTCGCCATCGTGGCCAGTGCAATGCTGGTGGAGCGTTTCGGTGCCCGGCTGATGGCCGTCGCTGCCGCCCTGATCGCGGCGGCCGGCATGGCGGTCGTTTCGATTAGCGAGAGCCCGCTGTTGCTGGCCGGCGCCATTCTGCTGGCGGGAACGAGTACCGGATTGGCCTCGCCACCCATGGCCCAGGCCGTCGCTCGCGCGATCCCGGAAGCCCGCCAGAGCCGGGCCAACACCATCATCAACGCCGGGACCAGTCTCGGCGTTGCGATCTCGGGCCCGGTGGCATTTCTCGCCACCGGCCAATGGCGAGTCGCCTACGCCGCGTTCGCGATCACCGCATTGGTGAACGCCGTGCTATTGCTCCTCAGCGTACCGCGACCCCCGGCCACCGAGACGCGTGTCAACGTCGCGCCCAAGGCAGGCAAGGATTCTTCCCAGCAAGAAGGTCGTCAGAACCGAGGCGGTTTATGGCGGGCGCCGGCATGGCGAGTGATGTTGGCCGCAGCGGGCACGGGAATCGCCAGTGCCGCCTACTGGACGTTCTCGAGCGAAGCGGTCGTCACGCAGGGGAATTTCGACCAGACAGTGGCCAATATCGTCTGGATTCTGATCGGCGTTGCAGGTCTGGTCGGGGGGCTGGCGGGGGATCTCGTCAAACGTTTCGGCCTCGACGTCGTTAATCGCGGGTCGCTCGGCGCACTGGCGCTCTCGCTCTGTCTGCTGGCGTTGTTGCCTGCCAGCCTGCCGGCGATGCTCGTTTCGGCGACGCTTTTCGGTGGTGCCTATATCATGCTCACTGGCGTCTATCTGGTCTGGGGGATCCGGCTCTACGCGGACCGGCCCGCCATTGGTCTTGGCCTGCCGTTTCTGATGATCGCCGTGGGCCAGATCGTCGGCTCGCCGCTGGCCGGCTATCTGATCGGCAGCCGGGGATACGCCTTCTGCTTTATCGTCTTTGCGCTGATTGCCGTGGCGACGATGCTGGTTGGATACCGGGCGGACGGACCGCGGAGCGACGCGGCAACGGATCGAGGCGATTGTGCTCGGCGAGAGGAGCCACGAGCCCAGCAGCCTTCGATCCCTCGCTTCTACATGCCGGCCATGCCGCCGCTGGGGTTGATCGAAAATATCGGCCGCAGCTTCAAAGGCGGGCTCGGCTCGGGCATCGACAGACGCTGCAGCCGTCGATAGGCGGCTCTGAGCGGATCAGTCTCCCAGCATCGCTTCCACGACACTCGCGTGTTGCAACAGCGCGGCATCGTCGCCCTGGGGGCGCGACAGCATCAGGCCGATCGGCAGGTCGGCACCGGTCGGGAAGTAGGGCAGCGAGATCGAAGCCGCGTCGAGATAGTTGAAGACGCTGGTATTACGCAGCGCCAGCCGGTTCGCCCGCTGGAACGCGGCGGCATCGTTTTCGAGTTCGGCTCGCTTTGGCGGCAACGTCGCTACCGTCGGCAGAAGCACAGCGTCGAAGCCGGCCATCTCGGCCGCGAAGCGCCGCTGCCAGCCGGCCCGCGGCCATAGACGCTGGAGGTAATCCGCGGCGCTGATATCCCGACCGCCGTTCAGACGCTCGGCGATCAGCGGATCGTAGTCCGCCTCGGCTTGCGCGAGCTGCTCGCGATGCAGCGCCGCCGCTTCGGGCACCACCAGGCCGCCTTGCTGATTGATCGCCAGCGCGCCGTCGACGGCCTCGAAACTCAGGCGTTCGATGTGACATCCCTTGGCTTCGAGCGCGGCCACGGCCGCTTCGAAGCCGTCGCGGACGGCGTCGTCCAGCTCGCTCAGCAGCCCGCCATCGGCAATCGCCAGGCGTAGCGGCCGCGGGGCGGAATTCAGCGCCGGCATTGGTCGCTCGGCCAGCACCGACCACAGCCGCGCGCAGCAGTCGACGCTGGGCGCAATCGGGCCGACGCAATCCAGGCTCGGCGCGAGCGGGTAGGCACCTTCGCCGGGCACGCTCTGCTGGCTGGGCTTGAAGCCGGTCAGCCCGCAGAACGCGGCCGGTATCCGCAGCGAGCCGCCGGTGTCGCTACCCAGCGTCGCCGCCGCCAGGCCAAAGGCGACCGAAGCCGCGCCGCCGGAGGTCGAGCCACCGGTGATACGCTCGGCGTCGAACGGGTTGGGCGGGGTGCCGAAATTATGATTGAGTCCGAGCCCCGAAAACGCGAACTCGCTCATGGTGGTGCGTCCGGTCAACAGCGCGCCGGCGCGACGGAGGCGGGTAACCGAGGGCGCATCCGCCGTGGCGGGTGCGCTATTACCCAGCACCCGGGAAGCCGCCTGGGTCACTTCGCCGTGGACATCGAACAGATCCTTGATGCTGATCGGAATGCCGCCCAACGACTCGTTCGGATCGATCCGCGTGAGCCGGTCACGCAGCTTGCCGGCATCGAATTCGATGAAGGCCGTGGCGGTGACGTCGGGCATCGTCTCCGCCCGTTCGATCAACGCCTCGAGTGCGTTTGCCGGCGTGAAGTCGCCGGCGTCTAACGCTGCCTGCCAGTCCGCCAGCCGCCGTCGACGCGGCGGCCGAGCCCAGAACGCTGTCGCGGCATCCTGCGGCGTCTCTGATGAGCTCATTGCGCCACCTCGAGTTCGATGACGGTGTAGACATGACTGAGGCGGCGATCCAGCACCGGGTCGTTGAGCGTCATCGAGAAGCAGGCGCTGGGGCGGATGCCGCCGATCGCTGGCACCGTTCCACACAGCAGCAGCGTGTTGGGCGCGAGGAATTCGCCCTGCTTGAGGGCGGCGGGCAGTTTGGCCAGCAGCGTGTCGACGTCGAGCAGCTCGGCGAGCGTGCCTTGCTGATAGGTGACGGTGTGGCCGTTCTCCTCGATCTCGCTCGAAAGCTCCAGCGAGTCCCAGTGGTCGCGGATCTCTTCCAGCGCCCACGCCTGCGTGGCGACCGGCTTGGCACAGAGCTGCTTGGACTCTGCCACGCCCACGGCTTCCAGCTTGCGGTCGGTGTGATCGGAGGCCAGCGTTACCCACAGCCGGCCTTCGCTATCACTGACCAGACAGACCTCGGCTTCGCCGGAGCCTTCGCCGCCGAGCATCTCGACGTCCGGCGCCTGGGTCAGCAGCTGGGCGCTGGCACGATAGAACAGCGGCACGCTAGACGGCGGCTTGACGCCGAGCTCGGCCAGCTCCTCGATATGGTGCTGCACGCCGGCCTGATCGCGGCCGGCCCAGCCGGCGATGGCCAGGCGCTGAGGTGAGAGAGTGAAAGTGCCCTGCGGGGTTTCGAAAGTCAGCATGAGATCGTTTTCCTGTTCAAGGGTGCGTCATTGAGCGCGTCAGTCAGGGCGTCAATGAATGAGAGTCACAGCGAGTTGGGTAGCCACAGCGCGATGCTCGGGAATATCACCAGCAGCGCGGCCATCAATAGCATGGCGACGATGAACGGCAGGGTGCCGACGATCACGTCCGAGAATGGCTTGCCGCGCCGGGCGGCCTGCACGATGTAGAGATTGAGGCCCACCGGCGGGGTGATCAGGGCCATTTCGACGAACAGGATCATGATGATGCCGAACCACACCTTGTCGAAGCCGGCGGCCGCGATCAGCGGCGTGACGATGGGAATGGTGATCACCATCAGCGACAGCGTCTCGATGAAGAAACCCAGCACGATGAACAGCGCGATGACCGCCAGCAGCAGGCCGTAGGGCGAGAGATCGTAGGTGTTCAGCAGCGTGGTCAGTTTCTGGACCAGCCCTGACGAGGTCAGCGCGAAGTTCAGAAACGAGGCGGCCAGAATGATGAACAGCAGCATCGAGGTCGTCTTGACCGTACCGTCGAGCGCGGCCATCAGCATCGGGCGATCCAGGCGCCGATTGGCGGCGGCCAGCCCCAACGAGACGATGACGCCGACGGCGGCCGCTTCGGTGGGAGTCGCCCAGCCGAGATAGATCGAGCCGACGATTACCGCGAACAGGATCAGCAGCGGCGCGAGAAACGCCAGGCTGCGAAAACGCGCGTTCCAGCTGGCGACGTTACGTGGGCCGCCGAGACTCGGCTTCCACCAGCACAGCACCAGCGCCACCGCCATGAACAGCAGCGACAGGCCCAGGCCGGGGATCAGCCCCGCCATGAACAGCTTGGGAATCGACGTTTCGGTCAGGAAGCCGTAGACGATCAGGTTGATCGATGGCGGAATCAGAATCCCCAGCGTACCGCCGGCCGCGATGCTGCCGCAGAACAGGCGAGGATCGTAGTTGAGCCTGTCGCCCTGAGGCAGCGCCACGGTGGAGATCGTCGCGGCGGTGGCGACCGACGAGCCCGAGGTCGCCGAGAACAGCGCCGCGGTGGTGATGTTGGCGTGAATCAGGCCGCCCGGCAGCCATGAGAGCCAGTGATCCATGGCGCGGTAGGCCTTCTCGGCGATACCGGCGCGCACAATGATCTCGCCCATCAGCACGAACAGCGGAATCGCGATCAGCAGGAACGAGTCCGCCGCCGACCACAGGTTCTGCCCTAGCGCCTTGGTCAGCGGAAAGAACGAGAAGAACTGGTCGATGCCGAAAGCGAGCAGAAACAGCGTGACCGCCACCGGAATGCCGGCCAGCAGTAACACCATGATGCCGACAGAGAGAAATCCGAGCATCAGCGTGACTCCTTCGTCAGCGGCGCTTCGGCCAGTTCGCCGTTATCCATGCCGATCAGCGCATCGAGAGTAGGCGCGTCCCGCTGGCACAGCGCGGCCAGCACCCTCAAGCCGATGACGCTGGTGGTGAAGGCGAACCAGCAGTAGCCGGCGGCCCACAGCAGTTGGGGAATCCACAGCGGCGTGGCCAGCGGTGTGTTGGCGGTCGAGCCGTTGGCGAGCGATTTGACCAGTACCGGGTAGGCGTTCAGTGCGATCGTCCACGCCACCAGATTGAGCGCCAGCAGCGACACGATATTCAGCGCGTGCTGCGACAGCGGCGGCAGGCGGCCATGGACGACGTCGATACGGATATGCGCCCGTTCGAGCAGGGTGTGGGAAATCCCCCAGGCCGATAGTACGGCGAGCACGTAGCCCGAGTATTCGTGGACACCGGAAAGCGAGTGACCGGCCAGCTTGCGCAGCAGGATCTCGACGCCGATGAAGATGGCGACGGCCAGCAGGGCGAGTCCGATCACGCGCGCAGCGAGCCGGGACAGGCCGCGGGTGAAGCGCACCAGCCCGTCCAGGCTCTGGATCAATGGTGACATGAGAGGGTCCTGTCCAGCGGTGATGGGGACCGCGCGTGCCGGCCGTGGCCGACACGCGCGCGCTAACGGTGGTCAGGGCGCCTTGGCCTGCAGGTCGACAATCTTGCCGACGCCGGCGTTCCACTGCTCGAGGGTGTCGGCATCGACGCGGCCGGCCCAGGCGGGTAGCACCACGTCTTCGAGGGCCTTGTGAGCGCGATCGACATCGGCCTGGGTCGGTTTGACCAGCGTCATGCTGGCCGGCTTGCCGGCCGGACAATCACCCTTGCCCGTCAGGCAGGCGATACCGCGCTGGGTTTCGGTCTTGGCGTTGGTCCACACCGGTGCGGTGAACTGCTTGTCGACCTGTGCCTGAATCAGCTGCTGCTCGTCGGTGCTCAGGCTGCTCCACTTGTCCTGGTTGATGGCGGTAATGACGTAGTCCCAACCGCCGATGGGCAGCGGCAGCATGTGGCTTGATACGTCGTACCAGCCGGCGCTGTAGCCGGACATCGATCCGGTCACGGCGCAGTCGATCACGCCGCGCTCGAGGGATCCGGGGACCTCGTTGAAGGCGATGTTGAGGCTCTGCGCGCCGAGAGCCTCGAGGAACTCGCCGGTCGAACGGCCGCTGCCGCGAACCTTCTTGCCCTCGAGATCGGCAAGACCCGAGATTGGCGTGTTGCAGAACAGCACCTGGGCGGGGTAGGGAACGATCGCCAGCACATGGCTGTTGAAGCGCTCGTTCATGGCTTTTTCGGCGATCGGGCGGAAGGCGTCCGCCACCGCGCGGGCCTTGTCGGTATCGGTCGTCATCATCGGCAGATCGAGACCTTCAAGCTCCGGCGCATCGCTGACGGTGTAGTCGCCCACCGTCATGCCGACGTCGAACAGACCGTCGCCGAGATAGCGAAAGACGTCGCCGCTGGCGATCCCCATCTGATCGAAGCTGGTGACCTGGGTAGTGATATCGCCATCGCTGGCTTTCGGTAGCGTCTCGCCCCAGAACGGCTGCTCGAATTTCTGGTGCAGTTCGAGACTGCCCCAGCTGCCGACGACGTTAAGGGATGTCTCGGCCGATGCCGTAGTCGTGACGCCGGCACCGAGTGCGGTGGCGATCAGCGCTGCCGCGATACGGGTTCGACGGGTGGATTTTGTGTGTTTGCAGATCATGGTGGTAAGCCTCGTTGTTGGCGTTCGTTATTGATGTTGTGTCGCGCTATCCATGTTGTGTCGCTCTAACGGCGTTGCGTCGAGGATCGCCCGCTTGGCCCGGGCTATAGCCGTGCTTCTAGTTCCAGCCAGTACTTCTGGTTCCAGCCAATACTTCTGGTTCCAGCCAGTACTTCAAGTTCTAGCCGAACTTCAGTCGATGATTGGGAATATCGGTGATCAGCATGTGCCCCGGACTGTGAGTGATCGCCAAAGGCAGACCTGCGGCTTCCAGGGCGGCCTGGGGGGTCACGCCGCAGGCCCAGAAAACCGCCAGCTCGTCGTCGTGGATGACCGGCGCGTCGCCGAAATCCGGCCGGGTCAGATCGGCGATGCCCAGCGACGCTGGCAGGCCGATATGCACCGGCGCGCCGTGAACCCGCGGCATATCGGTGGTGATCTGGATGGCGCGGATGGCGTCGGCCGGTTTGAACGGGCGCATCGAGACGACCAGATTGCCGCCGAACGGGCCGCTGGGTTCGAGCGGAACCTGAGTGCGGTACATCGGCACGTTGCGACCGAGCTGGATGTGGCGGACTTCGAGGCCGTCGGCGATCAGGGCGTCCTCGAACGAGAACGAGCAGCCGATCGAGAAGGTGACGAAATCGTCCTGCCATAGCTCGGCGATATCGGTGGGCTCCGCGCTAGAGACGCCGTTCCGGTAGACAAGGTATCGCGGCACGTCATGGCGCAGATCGATATCGGTACCCAGCGAGCGCGGATGCGGATCGCCGGGATCGGTCACGTCCAGCAACGGGCAGGCGCGGGGATTGCGCTGACAGAAACGCAGGAAGTCTTCGGCGTAGCGGGCGGGAAGAATGACCAGATTGGCCTGGGCATAGCCCGGCGCGAGTCCGCTGGTGTGTCGCTGCCATTGGCCATGGCGGATAGCCTGCCGGGCGGCGAGCGGTCGTGAGAGATCGGTCAGGTCTTCGGCGGTCATGTCGATGACTCGGTTGTGATTATCGTTCGACAATAAAAAGCCGCTGCTGATAAGGCAAATCGATTTTTCTGATATTAATCGATCGGAATAATCTTTCAGTCGCTGTTGGCTGCCCCTTCCACAGCAGGCGTGTTGTGCTGCTGATCGAGTCGGGCGATCTCGATCGCCAGCTCGGTGACGCCTTCGGCCAGCGACTTGTCCAGATGCTGAGGCCAGGAAGCGGTGAACTCGAGCTCGGGCAGTTCGATGGGCAATGCGATCAGTTTGCCCTCGGCCAGCTCGTCCTGCACCAGACGTGGAGGAATAGCGCCGAGCCCCAGGCCATCCAGCGTCATCCGCACGATCGTCCACAGCGAACTGGAGCAGTGCAGCTTGAGGTGTTCGAGTTTGTGCTGATGAAGCAGCGAGCCGAGCTCGCGGTAGGGGCGGCTATCCCGGGCAAAAGTGATCAGCGGCAGACCGCGCAGCCGGTGCAGCGAGAAATGAGCCGGGTCGAGCCCGAGTCGGGGGCTCGCGATCAGCCCCATGGTGTAGTGGCAGAGAAATCGATTGAACACTTCCTGAACGTTGACCGGCCCCATCAGAAACGCCATGTCGATATCGTGGTTGTGCAATTTGGTGGCGAGGCCGGGTGAGCTATCCACCTCGAGTTCCAGCGTCATTTCCGGAAAGCGGCGCGACAGCTCGGCCAGGAACTGGGGCAGCCAGCTATGGGCGATCGACTCGACGACGCCCAGACGCAACGTGCCCTGGAAGGGCGTTGCCAGCTCCAGCATGGCCATGGCTTCCTCGCGGGCCTCCATCAGCCGCAGTGCGTGACGGTAGAACTGACGGCCTTTCGGGGTCGGCTTGATCGGCCGCTGAGTCCGTTCCAGCAAGGATTCGCCGACGATCGATTCGAGCCTGGCGATACGGTCGGACACCGACGGCTGCGTCAGGTGCAGATGGCGCGCGGCAAGGCGAAACGACCCCAGCCGCACGATCCAGACGAAGGCTTCGATTTCCTTGAAGTCGAACATGGCAGGCTCGCTCGGGTCGCGGTGGGAGTGAAGGCTAGGCCGGATCAGGCGCCCGCCAGTATTGCATATTCGGGTTGGCTGACGGCGAGGTGCGTTTTCCGCCATGGTCGGATGTCCGCACGCGCTCCGGGCGGCTACAATGGGCCACCCTTTTTCTGCGCGGGGCGTGGCTGAGCCACCTCGAAAGAGTCGCTTTACGCTTCACAAGAGCCCTCACGACCGTGCATTGTCATCTGACCGTGGCACCCATGATGCATGCCGACCGTCATCTTTTGCCGTATCACCCAGCCGGCATGTATCGCTCAAATTTTGCCCGTTGAGGCAGCCAGTTGCCCGCGAGGCGAACAGACGAAAAACAGGAGCGCTCGATGAGCCAGGATTTTCCGGACGACAATTTCCCTGCCAATACGGATCACCGCCGTCGCCATTCCGCCAAGGTGGTCGATGGTCCCGGCAAGGCCGCCAGTCGCGCCATGTTGCGTGCGGTCGGCTTCACCGACGGGGATTTCAAGAAGCCGCAGGTGGGTATCGCTTCGACCTGGAGCCGGGTGACACCCTGCAATAGCCATATCAACGTGCTGGCGGAAGCGGCCAGTGAGGGTGCCGACGCCGCCGGCGGCAAGGGTGTGATCTTCAACACCATCACCATCTCCGATGGGATCGCCAACGGCACCGAGGGCATGAAGTATTCGATGGCCTCGCGCGAGATCATCGCCGACTCCATCGAAGCCGTCTCCGGCTGCGAGGGCTTCGACGGCGTGGTCGCCATCGGCGGCTGCGACAAGAACATGCCGGGCTGCATGATCGGCCTGGCGCGCCTCGATCGTCCCAGCATCTTCGTCTACGGCGGCACCATCCAGCCCGGCGCCGGCCATACCGATATCGTTTCGGTGTTCGAGGCGATGGGGGCTTATTCCCAGGGCAACAAGTCGCTGATCGAGGTCAAGCAGATCGAGGAAACCGCGATTCCCGGGCCGGGTTCCTGCGGCGGCATGTACACCGCCAACACCATGGCCTCGGCGATCGAGGCGATGGGCATGAGTCTGCCCAACTCCTCGGCCCAGGAAGCGGTCTCGCAGACTAAGAACGACGACAGCCGCGCCGCCGGCGAAGCCGTACTCAAACTGCTGGAGCTGGACCTCAAGCCCTCCGACATCATGACCCGCAAGGCGTTCGAGAACGCCATCACCGTGGTCATCGCCCTCGGCGGCTCCACCAACGCGGTGCTGCATCTGCTGGCCATCGCCAACACCATCGGCGTGGACTTGACGCTCGACGATTTCACCGAGATCGGCAAGCGCGTGCCGGTACTGGCGGACGTGCGTCCCAGCGGCCACTACATGATGAGCGAGCTGGTCGCGATCGGCGGTATCCAGCCGATGATGAAGATCCTGCTCGACGCAGGCCTGCTCCACGGCGATTGCATCACCGTGACCGGCAAGACGCTGGCCGAGAATCTGGCTGGCGTGAAGCCGTACCCGATGGATCAGGCGATCATCAAGCCGCTGGACAATCCGATCAAGACGAGCAGCCACCTGCGTATTCTCTACGGCAACCTGGCACCGGAAGGGGCGGTGGCCAAGATCACCGGCAAGGAAGGTACGCGCTTTACCGGTCGCGCCCGGGTGTTCAACTCCGAGGAAGAAGCGCAGGCCCGGATCAACGATCTCACCGTGGTCGCCGGCGACGTCGTCGTCATCCGCTACGAAGGGCCCAAGGGCGGCCCGGGCATGCGCGAGATGCTGACGCCGACCTCCGCGATCACCGGGCGCGGCCTGGGCGACAAGGTGGCACTGATCACCGACGGGCGCTTCTCCGGCGGCAGCCACGGCTTCGTGGTCGGCCACATCACGCCGGAAGCCTTCGTCGGCGGCCCTATCGGTCTGATCGAGGATGGTGACGAGATCACCATCGACGCCGAAAACGACGTGATGACGCTACATATCGACGACGCGGAAATGGATCGTCGCCGAGCAGCCTGGAAACGCCCGGCACCGCGCTATACCCGCGGCACCCTGGCCAAGTACGCCAAGACGGTCAGCTCCGCCTCTTTGGGAGCGGTCACCGACCTGCCCGAAGCGCTGGAAGACTGAGACTTCGGCCAGCGCTTGGCTGGCCGAGCCAGTGAAATCGACGCCCCGGTGCTTTGCATCGGGGCGTTTTGCTGTCGAGCATTCGTTCCCCCGATCCTGAATTCGATTCATGATCGAGCTGCATAAGTTTCATGTGCTGGCAGACCTATCATCGCCGGCGCTTGGGTATCCTTGGCGGCATCGTTTTACGCTGCCTCGCCGCAGCCGGATCAGACACTAGCGCCAATGAGTGCGCCAACCACCGCCCATCCGATTCACCGAGGGAACACTATGAAGACCAGCCGCGATCGCATCATTACCACCCATACCGGCAGCCTGCCGCGAAGCCTCGAGCTGTCGAAAATGCTGGTCATGCGTGAGCAGGGCAAGACGGTCGACACCGCGGTATTCGATCGCGAAGTCGCCGACTGTCTGAATGGCGTCATCGCCGCGCAGCTGGATGCCGGGCTCGACAGCATTAACAACGGCGAAGCGCCGCGGGTGGGGTTCTCGACCTACGTCACCGAGCGCATGACCGGCTTCGGTGGCGAAGGACGGCGCAAGCCGACGCTGGATATTCAGCGCTTCCCCGGCTATGCCGCACACATGGCGCGCCAGATCGGTGTTTCCGAGGATCTGGCCAAGGTCTGGAACACGCCGCTGGCCCAGCGTGCGGTGCAGTACGATCCGACGCTTTCGGGGGTGAAGGCCGAGCTCGCGTCCTTTTCCACGGCGCTCACCCAGGGACGGGCACCGCTGGAGACCTTCATGACGGCGGCTTCTCCCGGTGTCGTGACCACCACCATGCTGCGTGCCGAGAATAACCCCGATTACCCGACCGACCGCGACTACGTGCTGGCCGTGGCGCGGGAGATGAAGCAGGAGTACGAAGCGATCGTGGCGGCCGGCCATATCCTCCAGCTCGACGCGCCGGATCTGGCCATGGAGCGGGTCATCATGTTCGGCGACGCCGACCTTGGCACGTTTCTCGAACGGGTCGAGCTGCATGTCGAGGCGATCAATCTGGCACTCGAGAACATTCCCGCCGAAAAGGTGCGTCTGCACGTCTGCTGGGGCAACTGGCAGGGCCCGCATCAGGACGACGTGCCCGTGGCCGATCTGCTGCCGATCCTCTACCGCGCCAAGGTCGGTGCGTTGAGCATTCCGCTGGGCAATCCGCGTCACGAGCACGAGACCGTCTCATTCAAGACGCATCCGTTGCCTGATCACATGCTGCTGATACCCGGCGTGATCGACGTCACCACCAACTATCTGGAACACCCCGAAGTCGTCGCCAACCGAATCTGCGCCTCGGTCGATGCCATCGGTGATCGCGAGCGTGTCATCGCGGGCACCGACTGTGGCTTCGGCACCTTCGCCAGCTACGAGTTCGTCGCCCAGGACGTCGCCTGGGCCAAGCTCAAGGCGCTGAGTGACGGTGCGGCCATTGCCAGCCGTCGGCTGTGGGGCTGAGCGTTACGCCAAAGCGATTTTCGTGCAGCGATTCAGCCCTCTCCTATACTGCGAGGGCAAATGGCACAACAGGGAGAGGTGCAAATGTCGTCTAAATGGATAATCAACGCCGGTATGGGCCTGGCACTGAGCGTGATGCTGGCCTCAGGTGGAGCGATGGCTCAGGACAAGACGAGTGATGAACCGACCTTGGACAAGCAGTCGGGCGATCAGACCAACGCGCAGGAAAATGCCCACGAGACAGACGTTCAGGAGAAGGGTGCTCCCAAACTGGCCAGAGAATGCCGGGATCTCGCTGTGCAGAAGGATGACGACGGCAAGGAGTTCGACGGCAATTCCATCTATGACTCCAACGCCAAGGATTACAAGGCCAGCGAATTGGAGAAGGGCGATACCTTCGAGTTGCTGGTCGATCTGCTCGGCGAGGGTAACGCCAAGTACAACCTGACCTGCCAGGTCGATGCTCAGGGCAACTTGAGCTACGAGAGCATGGAAAAAACCTCCAAGGTCAAATCCAACCCGGGCGGTGCCTGAAGCCGAGTCTTGCATAAAGAAGACGCCCCTGTGAAAGCGGCCCCAATGGGGCCGTTTTCCGTTGGGTTCGCGCCATCGACAGCCGGAAACGGTTCGGGAGCGTGCATGACATGACGGCACTTACGGAAACATTCGAGATCGACGCCCCTGTCGGCGTCATCTCGGACACTCACGGCCTGCTGCGCGACGAGGCACTGACGCTGCTGACGGGCTGCCCTATGCTGATTCATCTCGGCGACGTCGGCGATCCCGCCATTCTCGAGCGTCTGTCCGAACTCGCTCCGGTGCTCGCCGTCAGAGGCAACATCGATCGCGAGGGCGAATGCGCGGCCTTGCCTTCGCATCGCCGGCTCGTGATCAACGGCAGAGCGCTGCAGCTGGTGCACGATATCTCGGATATCGATGCCGGGATTAACTGTGAGGCCATTCTCCATGGGCATTCACACAAGCCGCGTAATGAGTGGCGCGACACCGACGCCGGTCGGCAGCTGTGGTTCAATCCCGGCGCGGCGGGCAAGCGGCGCTTTCGCTTGCCGATCACGCTGGGCAAGTTATGGATCGATGCCGACGGTATCCGGAGCGCCGTCATTCATCTGCCGCTTTGAGCCGGGATCTTTCGCTTCACCTCACTCGTTCTCGGGTGTGATCCGGATCAGCGCACCGTCACGGGAATCGGTCAGCACCCACAGCGCGCCGTCGGCACTCTCCGCCACGTCGCGGACCCGACCGAGAGACGATGCCAGGCGCTGCTCGCCGGTCACCCGTTCACCGTCGAGCGTCAGCCGGACCAGACCGCCGGGAGATAGCGAGGCGATGATCAGATTGTCTTGCCAGTCGGGAAAGCGCTCTCCCCGATAAAAGGTCATGTCGCCCGGGGCGATGACCGGATCCCAGTAGTAGATCGGTTGCTCCATCCCTTCCTTGGCGGTCAGCCCATCGCCGATCGGTGCGCCGCTGTAATCCTCGCCGTAGGTGATCACCGGCCAGCCGTAGTTCTTGCCGGCCTGAGGGACGTTGAGTTCGTCGCCTCCCTTGGGGCCGTGTTCGATCGTCCATAGCTTGCCGCTGTTCGATTCCCACGCCGCCCCCTGGACGTTGCGATGACCGTAAGACCAGATCTCGGCCAGCCCGTCTCTTTCGGTACCTGCGTTGTGGCCATCGGCAAACGGGTTGTCATCGGGAATCGAACCGTCCGCGTCGATCCGCACCACCTTGCCCAGATGCGTATCCAGATCCTGGGCCAGTTGACGCGGCTCTGGCAAAGAGCGCTCCCCCAGCGTCACGTAGAGCCGGCCTTGGTCGTCCCATGCCAGGGCAGAGCCAAAATGCTTGGTGGAGTCCCACGCCGGGGTCTGACGAAAGATCACTTCGACATCGGTCAGCCGGCTGTGGTCCTGGCTGAGGACGCCGCGAGCGACGCTGGTGCCATTTTCGCCGTCGCCTCTGGGTTCGGCGTAGCTGAAGTAGATTCGACGGTTGCTGGCAAAGTCGGGGTCGAGGCTCACGTCGAACAGACCGCCCTGGCCGCGGGTGTCGATCTCCGGCAGGCCCTCGATGGGCGGAGAAAGCGTACCGGCCTGCAGGTCGACGGCGCGCAGGCGCCCGGCTCGTTCGGTCACCAGCGCCATGTCGTTGTCGACAAAGGCCAGCCCCCAAGGATGTTCGAGGCCCTTGGCGATCGTCTTCATCGACAGGTCGATATCGTCCTCGAGTGCGGGAGCGCGAGTCTGTCCGTCGAACGCCGGAGTTTGATCCGGTGCATTGGGCAGGCCGCTCTGGACCGGCGCCTGGGCGAACGATTCGCCACTCAGCGATAACAGCAAGGCAGCACTGGATGAGGTCAGGAGGTTACGTAGCATGTCGGTCTCCACGGGGTGGGGATGGCATCGCGTTGCTCTCTGACTGTAGCAGCCTTCCACGGGAGCGACGTAACGGGGGCTGATCTTCAACGAGCCGGTATCGATAGCCCAATAATGGATGCGAGGATTGTCGACAAACGCTGCCCGAAATCGTTCGAACTTGATACCATTAGCCTTTTACCGGAGTTCGACCTTGCCCGCTGATTCTCCTGCGCCTCGCTCGCATCCACCTCGCCTGTCTCCTCCGACGTGGGTCCGTTGGCTGTTGCTCGTCATCGGGTGTGTAATCGCTAACCGTCTGCTCAATGCGGTACACATGCCGGCTGGCGGATTCATCGGCCCCATGGCGGTGTCGATCACCTACGGCGTGATGATCGGCGGCCTGAAACTGCCGCGCATCGGCTTCAAGCTCAGTCAGGGCGTCATCGGCGTGTTGATTGCGCAGACGCTGACGATGTCGGTGCTGTTCAAGATTCTCGATTCATGGCCGGTGATGCTGATCGCGACCGCCATCACGCTGCTGCTGAGCCTGATCGTGGGCATCGGGCTGGTGCGCTATGGCGGGCTGCCGGGCTCGACCGCTGCCTGGGGCACGACGCCTGGCGCGGCTGCCGCGATGGTGGCGATGGCGGAAGAGAGCGATGCGGATCCGCGGATCGTGGCGGCAATGCAGTACGTGCGGGTGGTCTGCGTCGTGCTGGTGGGAGCGCTGGTCAGCCACTATCTCGGGGTGACGGATAACAGTGGCGGCGGCCATGCTGCCAATCTGCCGGCCAGCCTGGGGGCGCTGGGAAGCTTTGCGGCGACGCTCGGGGTCGTTGTCATCGGCGTGTGGATCTTCGATCGGCGACTGCCGGCCGGTGCGTTGCTGGGCCCCGTGGTGTTGGGGAGCGTCCTCCACCTGACCGGTGTGATCACCATCGTGCTGCCGCAGCCGCTGCTCGAGGTGGCGTATGGCATCATCGGCACCTATGTCGGCTTGCGCTTCGATCGCGAGACCGTGCACAACATCGCGCGCGCCCTCGGCAAGATGATCTTCGCCTCGCTGGTGCTGATTGCGCTGTGCGCGCTGTCAGCCTGGCTGATGACGCTATTGATGCACACCCAGTTCATTACCGCCTATCTGGGCACCAGCCCGGGCGGTCTCGACTCGATGACGATCATTGCCATCGATACCCATGCCGACGTGGGCCTGGTGGTGGCATTGCAGACCCTGAGGTTATTTACCGTCGTTCTGGTCGGGCCGGGCATGGCGCGGCTGGTTGCCCGTTTTGCGCGGCCGTCACCGGCCTAGATCTGACGCCAGACGCGTTTCGGGGGCAGGCGCCGACGTTGGCTCGAAGTCATGTCTTGAACGGGGGCTTCAGGTAAGGCTTTTCGGTTCCGGCCGCCAGGCCCATGGTGCTGCAGGCGCCACCTCGCTATGCCGCAGCTGCCACTGCCAGCGCTTCTGGACAGGCGGTGTCGGGGTATGGCTGCGGACTCGGCTGACCCAGGCCCGACGGGCTTCCCAGCGGATCAGATAGACTGTCTCGCCGTCGCGCAGGGGAGGGTTGGCCGGATCGATCAAGACGGCTTCGAACCAGCGCGAAAGATGGAATATCTGAAGTTTGCCACTGACCGGATGCGCGGCTACCTGAACGGCAACTTCCGCACCGCGGCCGCCGGGCGGCATCGAGGTGGCGAGCCAGGCCGGCAGACGCTGCTCAAGCACCATGGTGAAGACGGCCAATAGCGTGGCGAGCGTGACCGCCAGAGCAATGACCGTCGTAATGATACTTGTCGCGGTAGACGGCCACTCGATCCACTGCGTCGACCAGATAACGAGGGTAGCGAGCACTAGGGTGCGGGAAAGATATCGATAGACCATGGCGAGCGAACACAGGCTCAGGCCCAGCGCTATCGCTTCCGGTGTTGGATTGAGCCATTGTTCCATGAGTCCCCCTGCGACGTGACGCGATAGCCTCTGCGGGCAATTCGTCTTTTTATACGATGCCTTGAAAAGCGTCTTCTGTTGCCGACCGGCTGAGCGTTGCCTGCAGAATACGGATCGCCAGATCGGCTCTCCACCTCAGAACGGTAAACAATTGCTGTCTTACGTAGCGGTCGACAGAGACAGGTAGTGCGAATTCTTGCCTCGTTTGGCGGTGTCTCCATCGCCGACATTAACGTCGCTCTGTTCTTCGTTCTCGGGGCCGTCGGCATCAGGAAATGCCCGCGAGCCGCGCGGTTGGCACCGATATCGCCCTCTTCGAGGACGCGTTTGCCACAATGTTGAAGACCCGTAGCGGCCCTGAAACGCAAAACCCCGATCCGGGGATCGGGGTTTCGAGACATCAGAACGACAGAACATCGAAGCTGTAAAACTTTGAAACTCCGAAGCCTCCAGGGCGAATGAGAGCGAACCCTGGAGGCGGTTACTGCCGGGTCTTGAAGCGCTTGCTCTCAAACCGGCAGCATTTACTGCTGGGTCTTGAAGTACTTGTCGTAGATCTTGTCGTAGGTGCCGTTGTCCTTCAGCGTGGCCAGAGCATCGTCGAAACGCTGGGCGAGCTCCTTGTCGCGCGGCCGGAAAGCCATCCCGAAACCTTCGCCGAAATATTTCTCCGGCTCGCTGATCATGTCGCCGACGCTGACGTAGTCGCCGTCCTTGCTGTCCAGCAGCGTGGACTTGCCGACCGGAAAGTCGAGGAAGGCGATATCGACGCGTCCGGCGTCCATGTCCAGCACCAGATCATCGGCAGTGGTGTAGCGGCTGATGTTGGCATCGTCGCCGTACATGTCGGTCACGTAGTTGTCCTGCAGCGTGCCGCGCTGGACGCCGATGGTCTTGCCTTTCAACGTTTCGGGATAGACCGAATCGATACCGCTGTCGGCGGCGGCGAACCATGCGGAGGGCGGCTTGATGTACGGATCGGAGAACAGCACCGTCTGGCGACGCTCGTCGTTGATCGTCATCGAGGACATGATGGCGTCGTACTTGCGTGCCAGCAGCCCCGGGATGATGCCGTCCCACGCTTGCACGACCCACTCGCAATCGGCCTTGATCTGTTTGCACATGGCGTTGCCGAGTTCGATATCGAAACCGGTCAGCTCGCCATCCGGGGTGCGATATTCCATCGGCTCGTAGGGCACATCGACACCGATACGCAGCTGTTCGGTATCCTGAGCCTGGGCGACACCCGCGATCAGCGCGGCGCCGAGCAGGCTGGTAGTCAGCAGTTTTTTCATGGATCGCTTCTCTGTTGGGATGCGTGTGTTGTTGTGGATTGCGACTTGGCCCCCGGTTCGTTCGCGGCTATCCCGATGGAGGAAGGCCCGCGATATCCAGTGGACGACAACCGCAGCATAACGAAAGCTTACACGGTTGAATATCATACCAGTCAACGCCTGGTTCACGGCGCCAGCAGGTAGCCGCTGCGGTGACTCTGATGGCCGGCGATATCGGCGACGATCATCCCGGCGGTAGCCATGCGACGCTGGCTGCGCGCGTAGAACATGCCGGCCTGCGGCGCGTGGACCGGCTCGACGCGATCGCTGATCGGATCGATGATCTCGGCGATCAGCTGCCCGGCTTCGACCGCAGCCCCCGGCTTGGCATGAAACACCAGCAGGCCACCGATCGGGGCGTGCAGGAAATCCATCGCTGTCAGTTCGGTGGCGGGATAGGCCAGTTCGGGCAACGGCGGTGCCTCGCCGGCCACCAGGCCCAGATGTCGCAGCCAATCGATGATCGCCTGGGCATCGTGATCGGCAAGCTGATGATCGACGTCGCGCTGGCCGCGCAGCTCCAGCGTCACCGACTGGCAGCCGTAATCGATCGGGAAACGCTCGCCGAAGGTCTGCTGCAGCTGTTCCCATACCAGCGTGAAGCACTCGTCGAACGACTGCCCGCCGGAATCGGTGGCGAGCATGCTGGCCTTGGAGCCGAAGTAGCGTGCCAGCGGTTCGAACACCGGCCACGCTGCCGGGGTGGTGTAAAGATGCTCCACGGCGTCGAAATCGCAGTGCAGATCGAGCACGAAATCGGCGCGACAGGCCAGGCGCTGCAGAGTCAGCCGCATCGACTCCAGCGTGGTGAGCGACCCGGTTTCGGTAAGCGCTGCGCCCAATGCGGCGTCGAAGCGGTCACGAATCACGTCACGATTGTGGGCGATATCGTCGTTCAGCGCCGCGTCCAGCCCCTCGGCGATCTCGGCGGCGACGTTGATGTAGCGGCGATTGAAGTTGGTGAGACTCTCGAAATCGTAGCGGCCGAGCGGTGTATCCATCAGCTGCTGATCCAGCCCCACCGGATTGGCGACCGGTACCAGTGTCACCCGGCAGGCCAGCTGGCCCAGGGTTTCGAGTTCGGCCAGACGCTGCTTCAGGGTCCAGGCGACCAACATGCCGGGCAGTTCGTCGGCATGCAGCGCGCCCTGCACGTAGATGTGTCGCTCGGCATCCGCAGGGCCGAAATGAAAGCTGTCGATATGGCGCTCGGTGCCGGGCACCGGGCTGATCAAGGCATGCTTCTGATGTTCCACGACGCTTCCTCGGCTCGAAGATCGAAAAGCCCGGCCGCTGGCATGACGGCCTGCGTGCCGGGCGGATGATGGCGATTTACTTGGCGCAGTCCTTCTCGCTCGGACGCACCGACAGGTCGTAGTCGAAGTACTGTTCCATCAGCTTGTCGAAAGTGCCGTCGGCATAGACTTCACAGATCGCCTTGTCGAACTTCGCCGCCAGATCCTTGTCGCGCTGGCGGAACGCCATGGCCGCGCCTTTGCCGAAGATCGACGTCGGCGTCTTGATGCTGTCGCCGAGCTGCTTGTAGGGGCTGTCGTCTTTACGGAAGTCGATGGCGTCGTTGGCGATCGGGAAGTCTTCGAAGGTCAGATCGAGGCGGCCGGACTTGAGGTCGTTGACCACGTCCTGCGAGGAGCCGTAACGATGGATGTCGAGCACGTCGCCATACTCCTGGGTGACGTAGACGTCGCGGATGGTGCCGCGCTGCACGCCGACGGAGAGACCCTTGAGGGAATCCTTGTCGTCGATGTCGATATCGCGATCGCGAGCGGTGATCCAGACGCTCGGCGTGTTGTAGTAGGGCAGCGAGAACATCACCTGGCGTTCGCGCTCCGGCGTGATCGCCATCGACGATAGAATGGCGTCGTACTTGCGCGCCAGCAGGCCGGGGATGATGCCGTCCCAACTCTGCTCGACCCAACTGCAGTCGAGGTTGGCGCGGGCGCAGAGCTCGTTGCCGAGATCGATTTCGAAGCCTTCGAGCTGGCCGTCGGCATCGCGCATGACGAAGGGCTCGTAAGGCACGTCGATACCCAGACGAATGGCGTCATGTGTATCGCCGTCCTGGGCAACGGCCTGGCTCGAGACCTGGCCGGCGAAAAGGCCGCCGACGATCAGCACGCTGGTGATCCACTTGTTCATGAGGAATTCTCTCTTGTGATTGGTGACTTTGATCAGTGACTTTCGATCAGTGACTTGGGACGAATGGCAGAGCGTCGGGCGGCGACTCCTTTGAAGATCAGTCGTTCGCGGTCAGCCCCCAAGCGGGCGCAGATGCGCCAGCAGTCTATTTTCCAGCCTGCGGAACACGAACATGATACTGAAGGTCAGGCAGAGATAGATCAGCGCGACGAAGATGAAAGCATCGAACGGCGCGTAGAAGCGAGCGTAGACGTAGTAGGCCGCGCCGGTCAGGTCCATGATCGTGACTACGCTTGCTACCGCGCTGGCATGGAGCATGAAGATCACTTCATTGCCGTAGGCCGGCAGGGCGCGCCGGAAGGCGCTGGGCAGGATGATGCGTCGCATCATCAGCTTGCGCGACATGCCGTAGGCGCGGGCCGCCTCGATCTCGCCCTTGGCGGTATTCTTGATCGCGCCGTGGAAAATCTCGGTGGTGTAGGCCGCCGTGTTGAGGGTGAACGCGATCAGCGCCGGGAAGAACGCCTGCTTGAACACCACCCAGAAGATGCTGTCCTGAATGCCGTCGAAGAAGACGACGCCGTAGTACACCAGGTAGAGCTGGATCAGCAGCGGCGTGCCACGAAAGACATAGGTGTAGGCGTAGATCGGCAGCTTGATCCAGCGGCGTTTCGAACCCCGGCCGATGGCCAGCGGTACCGCCAGGACGAGACCCAGCAGCAGGCACAGAAAGACCAACTGCACGGTGGTGACCAGGCCGTCCCAGTAGAAACTCAGCGTATTGGCCGTGAAGATCAGGTTGCCGGATAGCAGTTCGGTGAACCAGCCGCTCAATTGTTCCATTCGCTGGACTCCCCGAAGCCTGTGTTGTAGCGCTTGGTCAACCTGGCGAAGCCCCACTCGGAAAGCGTGGCGATCAGCAGATAGACCATCGCGACCGGAATCATGAACATGAACGGTTCGTGGGTCGCCTTGGTCGCTTCGGCAGCGACACGGACCATGTCGGTCAGGCCGATGATCGAGACCAGTGCGGTGGTCTTGAGCAATACCATCCAGTTATTGCCGATCCCCGGCAGCGCATGGCGCATCATCAGCGGGAAACGAACGTGCCGAAAAGCGAGCAGGGGGCTCATGCCGTAGGCGCGTGCGGCTTCCATCTGCCCCTCTTCGACCGCCTGAAAGGCGCCGCGGAAGGTCTCGCCCATGTAGGCCCCGAAAATCAGCCCGATGGTGATCACGCCCGCGACGAAGGCGTTGACGTTGATGAAGATATCGATATCGAAGGCGTAGTAGAGCTGGTCGGTGAGCATGTTGATGCCGATCTGGCCGCCGTAGAACAGCAACATCATCAGCACCAGATCCGGCACGCCACGCACCAGCGTGGTGTAGAGCGTGCCGAGCGCGTGGATCAGTCGATTGCGCGACAGCTTGGCGCTGGCAGTCAACAGCCCCAGGATGACTGCCAGTATCAGCGATAGCACCGCCAGTTCGACGGTGACCAGAGCCCCCTCGAGCAAGCGCGGGCCGTAGCCTTGCAGGTCGATCATGATGGAATCCGCCTCAGTGCTTGGGCGCCAGGAATTGGCGCAGGCGCTCGGAGCGCGGGTTGTCGAGAACATCGGCCGGCGTGCCGGTCTCTTCCACCACGCCCTGATGCAGGTAGATCACCTGACTGGAGACGTCGCGGGCAAAGGCAATCTCGTGGGTGACCAGAATCATGGTGCGGCCCTCGTCGGCGAGATCGCGCATGACCTTGAGCACATCGCCGACCAGCTCCGGGTCGAGTGCGGAGGTCGGTTCGTCGAACAGCATCACTTCCGGATCCATCGCCAGCGCCCGAGCGATCGCGCCGCGCTGCTGCTGGCCGCCGGACATCTGGGTCGGAAAGTAGTCGGCGCGATCGAGCAGGCCGACGCGATCGAGCAGGGCTCGGGCCTCTTCGATCGCCTGTTTCCTGGGCTTGCCGAGCACGTGGACCGGCGCTTCGATGACGTTCTCGAGCAGCGTCATGTGCGACCAGAGATTGAAGTTCTGGAATACCATCGAGAGCTTGGCGCGGATTCGTTCTACCTGCTTCCAGTCTGTCGGTTCACGGCCCTTCTTGGTGGTACGAAAGTTGATCTTTTCGTTGTGGACGATCAATTCACCTTCGTCGGGCTGCTCCAGCAGATTCATGCAGCGAAGAAAGGTGCTCTTCCCGGAGCCGGACGCGCCGATCATCGTGATGACGTCGCCCTTGTGAGCCTGGAGAGAGATCCCCTTGAGTACCTCGACGTCGCCGAAGCGCTTCTTGATGCCCTGTGCTTCCAGGGGGATGGGGGTCGCGGCCATGATGTTGTCCACCGAGTGGGTTGGCTGGCGGGAAGCGGCGCGGCGTCTGATGGCCCGTCTTGCTGTCGAGGGTGCCATCTTTCGATGATGCTGGCGACGCCGACTCCCCGGCGAAAAATCCGGCGATTCTAGCAGTTTCGCCGTTAGGTTCCAGACAACGCCGGATTCGAGCGGCAGCGTGGCGGGACGGATGCGCGGTAATCGGACGGTAACTTATTGTTCATGTTGAGAAACTCCTGAGCGTGTTGTCGTTGTTGGAAATGTCGTGAATCGCTAGTGCGGGTCTGGCGGCGGGCATGGCCGGACCAGCAGTGCCGCCCGCGCATTCAGCTCGACGTTTGCATTGGGGAAGACCACCGAGAGCGGTGCGTCCTGCACGATGAAGGGCCCGCTATCTTGGTCGTCGGCGAGCGTTTCGCCGACGGCAAACTCGGTGAAGTTGGCGACGTCGTCGGCAAAGGCGAGGCGGAAGGTGTCGCTCGTGCGCATCAGTTCGTGAGCGACCTGGAAGAAGCGGAGATCATCCAGCTTCCCCGCTGTGGACGGACGCCCTTCGGCGAGGACGGCGAGCCACATTCGCATGCCGTTCAAGGCGTCGAGATCGTTGTCACCGAAAGGCCGCACCTTGCCCAGCTCGAGAGTATAGGCTTCGGCCGCATGGTAATGGCGCGAATAGTGGGAGAAGGTCCAGCTGTGTTGATGCTGGAACAATACGGCCTGCATACCCGCGGCCGCCAGCGATTGCCAACTCGACGAAGGCTGTATCTCTGACCGCGTCTGGGGCGGTTTCTCGACACGGGGCACCGTTTCCGTAAAGGGAACGACGGCAAAGCGCGGATAACGGCTGTCACGAATGGCGGTGTGCATGTCGAGATGCAGGCGGTGATCGGGATGTCTTGCAAAGAAATCGTCGACCGCCCGCATCAGCTCGCGCGCTCGTTCCGGCTCATCGCCTGTCTGATCGCCCGTCTGATCTCCCGTTTGATCACAATCCTGCCGGAACAGACGGTTGAGGTTGGTGGTGACGAAACGGCTCTGCGCGCGGATCGAAGGGATGTTGCCGAGGATGATCAGCAGCGGCGCGCCCAGCTTGAGGCGTCCGATCTCGAGCGCCGCGAGCAGCTCGCCGACCAGCTCGATGGGGGCGGTCTCGTTGCCATGAATACCGGCGGAGATCACCACGCTACGCGCGTCTGCGGCAACGACGTCCGGCGTCAGTTCGAGGATGCCCTCGCCGTGGATCCGATAACGCCCGCCGGTTAGACGACCCTCGTCCGAATTCTTCCGAAAGGAGGGGCTCGACGGGTCATCGCTTGAGACCGGCGCGTCGTCCAGTGTCGCCGTGAGCCACTTATCCAGCATGGTGGGCTCGCAGCGTCGGAAACGCTCGAATGACGAACGAGGACAAGGAGAACGGTGAGTTCGACACGGTAGACTCTCGCCAGTTTTCGGCTGCTATCAAGGAGCAGCCAGCTTACCCCGATCGCGGTCTCCGGCAAGCTGCCTCGTCGATACGCTGAAAAAAAGCGGTCCGATCTTGAAACCCAGGTGATGAAACCCGAGTGATGAAAGCCCGGTTCTCGACATTGTCGGCTGTGAAGTCTTCGTTCTTGTCTCCCGCTACGGAAAGGCGTCTTGCGGTGTTTGATCCGACAGGCCCGCGCGTCTCGCGGGCTTGCCAGCGTCATGCACGACACGCTCAGGTGTCCGTCAGGCTTCAAGCAAGCCCGCGAGTTCCGGTATAGAGGGTGTAGATCGAACGGCTGGCGGTCATCAGCAGCCGGTTGCGATGCTCGCCGACGAAACACAGGTTGGCGCACACCTCCGGCAGCAGGATGCGGCCGATGCGGTCCCCGTTCGGCGCAAAGATCGAGACGCCGTCATGACCCTCGCCGCCGGATGTCGCCGCCCATAGGTTGTCGTCCTGATCCAGGGTGATGCCGTCGTAGGTTTCGCTGTCCTGGCTCGACACCACGGTTTCGCGGTTGCTGAGTGACTGGCCGTCCTGGGAGAGCGCCCAGCGTGACACCGTGGCCGGCCGATCCGGAAAATGGGAAGGCGCGGTATCGCTGACGTAGAGCCGACGCTTGTCGCCGGACAGTGCGATGCCGTTGGGCTTGCCTAGTTCGTCGGAAAGCAGCTTCGGCGCTTCCAGCGTGTCGTCGACGTAGTAGATCGCCGGCTTGACCTCCAGCGGGCGCTTCTCGCCTTCATAATCGACATGGGCGCCGTAGCCGGGATCGGTGAAGATCACGCCGTCGTTGGGCAGGATCACCAGGTCGTTGGGGGCATTCAATGGTTTGCCCTGAAAGCGACTGGCGAGAACAGTGGTGGTGCCATCCCACTCGTAGCGTACGACCCGCGCCGGTGAATGCTCGCAGGCGACCAGACGGCCATGATGGTCGAAGGCGTTGCCGTTGGAGTGTCCGATGCCTTCGCGCAGCACGCTGACCTGACCGGTCATCTCGTCCCAGCGCATCTGCCGAGCGCGGGGAATATCGCTGAACACGGCGTATCGCCCGACGGCGTTCCAGGCAGGTCCTTCCAGCCACAGCCCCTCCGACCAGTGGCGCTCGAGCGGCGTATTGAAGACATAGTAGGGTTTGAAGCGATCATCCAGCACCTGCCACGCCTCGTCCGGATAGCGAGCGGGAGGCTCGGTTGCCGTCTGGGCCAGCAGGCTGGGCGAAAAGGCGACGGAGGCGCCGATCAAGGCAGAGTTGCGCAGTAGCTGTCGACGATCGAGAGTCATTGGGCGGCTCCAGGCTCAGGGTGCTGTTTACACTATAGAACGCCTGTCAGGGAGTGCGAGATAGGAGCCTTGAACGTCGACCAAAGCATGAGCATCGGGGCCGGGCCGCAGAGACATTCTTTGCGGCTATCGACTTCAGGTTCGGCCGGAAACCTCTCCAAGATTACCGGATCGCTGGCAATCGTCCGGATCCTGGGAGACTTGAACCAGTTCATTGACAGGGAACTCGAGTTCGCGGGCCTGGGAGATCAGAGCCGCATACGTGGGTTCGTCCAACGTCGGATCACGTGACAGTATCCACAGGTAGTCTCGATCCGGCCCCGCGACGAGCGCATGCCGATAACTGTCATCCAGCGACAGCACGCTGTAGCCGGCGTAGAAAGGACCGAAGAAGCTCACCTTGAGATGGCCGACATTGGGGTCTCCGGCGAAGCTGGCGCGGCCTTCTGCGCTTTCCCAGCGCTGTTCGACCGGATCGTAGCCACGGTTGATCACGCGAATGTCGCCGTCGTCACGGCGGCTGTACTCCGCCGTGACGCACTCGAGCCCTTCCTCGAAACCGTGGTCGAGACGGGCGATCTCGTACCATTGGCCCAGATACTGATCGATCTGGAAGTCGCTGACGGGCTGCGTTCCCTCGGGAACGCCCGTGCAACCGGCCAATAACGTGAACGGCGCGAGCCAGGTCAGACGGGGATAACGCGGGAGTTTGGTCGGCAACAGCATGAATATCTTTCCTTTTACGGCTGTTGCTGAGACTTCCGCGATGAGAAAAAGTTGCATTCACTACCCATTCGGCAACTTATCAGGCGTACGTGTCGTCATGCATCGTCACGCGGCGGTGTCGGCCGAATCAGAATCTCGTTGACATCGACCCGTTCCGGTTGGCTCAAGGCGTAGATCACGGCGTTGGCAATATCCTGCTCTTCGAGCGCCTGTTCGGGCGGCGAATCGAAAAACGGCGTGTCTACCATGCCGGGTTCGATCAGCGTGACGCGAATCCCCGAGCCGCGCAGCTCTTCTCTGAGATTGTGGCCGATACCGGTGACCGCCCATTTGGTGGCGCTGTACATCGAGCCCGCGATGGTGGTGCGCCCGGCGGCCGAGCCTGTCAGCAGCACGTGGCCGTGGCTCTCGCGCAGCGCCGGCAGCGCGGCCTGGATAGAAATACCGACGCCGTAGACGTTAGTCAGGATCATCGATTTCCAAACCTCGGCATCGGCGCCGCTGAAACCGCCGGGCGTTCCGCCCATGCCGGCGTTGGCAAAAAGCCCGTCGAGACGCCCGAAACGGGAGAGAGTCTGCGCCACGACCCGGTGCTGGTCCTCGGCGGAGGTCACGTCGCAACTGAGCGCCAGCGCGCGATTTTCGCCGAGGGAAGCCACCAGAGCGTCGAGCTTGTCCGTGTTGCGAGCGGCCAGGGCAACGCGGTAGCCCGCCTCGACCGCGAGCTTTGCGGTTGCCGCGCCAATGCCGCTCGAAGCGCCCGTGATCAAAATGACCTTGTCATGGGACATCGTCGATTCCTTTCGTCGTGAGCAATAACGACCGCCCCGAGAGGGGCGGTAAGTTCATCAACTGGCTTCCCGAGCTTCCATCTCGTGCCGATAGGTCTTGGCCAGGGAGACCTTTTCCGAGTCGCTCAGGGCGCGTCCTGCCAGCTGGAAGACTTCCTGCTCTTCTTCATCGAGGTGATGATTGACCAGATCTTGAAGCTTCTTGGCACTGGCCAGCCAGCCGGGAGAGTCGTACTCGGTCTCTTCTAGCGTCTCGATCAGCTCGTCGATCTCGTGATGCTCGGCAACGCTGTGACGCGCCTTCTCCTGCGTCATGTCGTGCTCCATCATCGGGATGTACAGCGCACGCTCTTCCGCGACGGCGTGATTTTCGAGTTCGGCGCGCACACGCTTGAACAGCTCGTCACGGCCTTCGCTGTCGCCGTGGGTCTTGACCAGAAGGTCCAGCAGGCGGCGCTGCTTGTCGTGACTTGCACGCAGGTCTTCAAAAAGCGTCATCTTCTTCATCCTTGTATCGCGGTCCTGGCGGGTGTCGGCAACGGGTCAGGGCCGCTGCCACAGATAAGGTTAGGTGATATGAACAGCGGCTGCTAAATCCTTCATCACTATCCTGTCGCAAGGGCAGTACGGCTTAAGTCGGATGTCCATGGCTCTCCAATTGTGTTTACTTACGTCAATAATATTATCAATAATATTGACGACGAGGATGCCATGGCAGACGAGCCTAACAACGAGCAACACGGCAATCAGCACGACAAGCCGGCTGACGAGCGACAGACCGGGCTCAATCAGGGCCTGGTGAACTACGGCGACGCCGGGTTTTCGCTCTTCCTGCGCAAGGCGTTCATCAAGGGGGCGGGTTACAGCGACGATGCGCTCAACCGTACTATCGTCGGCATCGCCAACACCGGCAGCGGCTACAATCCCTGTCATGGCAACATGCCGCAACTGATCGAGGCAGTGAAACGCGGGGTGATGTTGGAGGGGGGGCTGCCGATCGAATTTCCGACCATCTCGATCGCGGAGAGCTTTTCCACGCCTACCAGCATGTACCTGCGCAACCTGATGTCGATGGATACCGAGGAGATGATCCGCGCCCAGCCGATGGACTCGGTGGTGCTGATCGGTGGCTGCGACAAGACGGTGCCCGCCCAGTTGATGGGCGCCGCTTCGGCCAATCTCCCCATGCTCGAGCTGGTGACCGGCGCCATGCTCACCAGCGGCCACCGTGGCGTCCGTGTGGGCGCGTGTACCGACTGTCGCCGCTACTGGGGCATGTATCGCGGCCAGGAGATCGACGATCAGGAGATCGAAGAGGTCAACGCCAAACTGGTTGGCAGTGTCGGCACCTGCTCGGTTATGGGGACGGCAAGCACCATGGCGTGTATCAGCGAAGCGCTGGGCATCGCCTTGCCGGGCAGCGCCTCGCCGCCGGCGGTGACCGCGGATCGCATGCGCGTCGCAGAGGCGACCGGTCGACAGGCCGTGATCAACGCGCGAGCCCGTGTGACGCCGGACAAGATTCTGACCGAGAAGGCGTTCGAGAATGCGCTGCGGGTGCTGCTGGCGATCGGCGGCTCGACCAACGGGATTATTCACCTGACCGCTATCGCCGGACGCATGGGTATCGATATCGACCTGGCGGCTTTCGATCGGATGAGCCGCGAGACGCCGGTGCTGGTCGATCTCAAACCGTCGGGTCAGCACTATATGGAGGATCTGCATCGTGCTGGCGGGTTGCCGACCGTGCTGCGCGAACTGAAACCGCTGTTGCATCTCGACGCCATGACCGTGACCGGGCGCACGCTGGGAGAAGAGATCGATGCCGTGCCGGCTTTCGAACAGCAGGTGGTGCATCGCTTCGACTCGCCGCTCTATCCGGCCGGCGGGATCGCCTTCGTTCGCGGCAACCTGGCGCCCGATGGCGCGATCATCAAGCAGTCGGCGGCCGATGCCGGACTGATGGAGCACGAGGGCCGTGCGGTGGTGTTCGAAGACGCCGAGGACATGGCCGCGCGCATCGACGATCCGGCGCTGGACGTGACGGCGGAGGACGTTCTCGTGCTCAAACGGATCGGGCCCGTTGGGGCACCGGGGATGCCCGAAGCAGGTTATCTGCCGATCCCGCGCAAGCTGGCCCGGCAAGGCGTGCGCGACATGCTGCGAATCTCCGATGGTCGGATGAGTGGCACGGCGGCGGGGTCGATCGTGCTGCACGTGACGCCCGAAGCCGCCCTGGGCGGGCCGCTGGCGCTGGTCGAAAACGGTGACAGGATTCGTCTGAGCGTGAGCGAACGACGACTGGAGCTGCTGGTCGATGACGCAGAACTCGCGCGGCGCCGGGAAGGCTGGCGGCCGATTGCCCTGACCGCCGAGCGAGGGTATCGAAAGCTGTTTCTCGAGCAGATAACTCAGGCGGATCAAGGCTGCGATTTCACCTTCCTGCGCCCGCCGAACATCCAGCGTCGAGTACCGAAGTGATGGCGGTCCTCGAGGCCGATTATTCGTATCAACCGCCTTCCCGGAGCCGGTAGAGATGCAGATAACGCTCTTTCGAGGGCTGAAGATGCTGATAGCAGAGGCGGTGTAGCTCGGCGCGATCCTGCTGCTTGAGCGCGTCGATCATGGCAAGGTGCTCATCGCGAGCCAGCAGGATGGCCTGGCGATCGGTGGTACCGATGAAACGAATGGCGTGGGCCTTCTGCGCGAACTCATTGACCGTATCCGCAAGGTAGTCGTTGCCGCAGGCTGCGAACAGAGTGCGATGGAAGGCGATGTTGTGATGGAACACCGCGCGCAGGTCGCCGCTCTCCACGGCCGTACTGTGCTGGGACTGGATGGCGGTCAGCGCATCGATCAACGCGGGCGGGGCCGGCATCGGGATGCGATCCGCGGCGGCCTCTTCCAGCAGCTCACGCATGACATAGATCCCTTCCACCTCTTCGGGTGTGTAGGATTTGACGAAGGCGCCACGATTCTTGATCCGTTCTACAAGACCGGCGTTCTCGAGCTGAAACAGCGCCTGGCGCACCACATGGCGCTTGCCGGCGAAGCGCTGCATCAGGTCCTCCTCGACCAGTCTCTCCTTCGGGTGCACTCGATTCAGCACGATATCCTCTTCGATGGCCGAGACGATATCGGCGACGCTGACCGATTCGGCGGTCGCCTCTGCACGCTCGTCGGCGAGCCGCCGACCGCTAGCGGGGATGGTCGATTTAGCGATGTCTCGCGTTGGCATGAGCGTTTCCCATCATGATGAAGTTCCCGTCGATCGGTCGGCCATTGTCTGCAGCCGACTGGAGTGAGGCAAGTGGCGCTTCGACATGACTCCACCCGAATCACGAGCGAAACGTTCGGAATCGATTTTGCTGCGCCAATCTCCCGTATAACGCCAATTTTTCAGCTTTCAACACCGGTTTGTAGGACGTTAGTGCTTTAGTCTCTATTGGCGTCAATATTATTGACAATCTAATCGATAAATTAATACGTTCTTCTAGTCGCGGCAAGAACCGGCACGACAAGAACCGGCACGACAAGGACAGGTACGACAACGAATAAGCACGATAACGATAACCAGACTCCGTCAGAGAGGAATCGATCATGCACGCCAAAGCCCTTCGCCACTGGCTGACGATCACCGCCGTGGCCATCAGCCTGTCTCCCCTGGCGCAAGCCGCCGATTACGTGGGAGGCGATGAAGTCACCGTACTGCAGGGATTCAAACCGGGGGGCGGCAGTGACGCCCTGGCGCAACTGGTGCAGCCGCGCCTGAGCGAGATCCTCGGCGTCGATTTCGTCAACGAATACATGCCCGGCGCAACCGGCGCCATTGCGTGGACACGACTGGCCAAGCAGTCGCCCAAGGATGGCGGCACCATCAGCATTACCAATACGCCGATGCTGATGACCAACTACATCATGAACGACGCCATTACCTACAAGACCGACGAGTTGACCCCGATCGCCAATGTGGTCACCGACCCGGGCATCGTCGTGGTCAATGCCGACAGTCCTTACCAGACCATCGAGGACCTGCTCGAGGACGCCGAGAAGAACCCGGGCACGGTTACCATTGGCAATTCCGGCGTGGGGGGAGACGATTTCTTCACCACCATTTTGCTCGAGCAGGCCAAGGGTCTGTCGTTCAAGAAGGTTCCGTTCCAGGGTGACGGCCCCTCCGCGACGGCGGCCATGGGCGGCAAAATCGATGCCAGCTTCAACAACGTGGGCAACGTCTACGGCCAGATCGAGTCCGGCAATCTCAGGGCACTGGCGGTGTTTGCCGAGAAGCGGCTGACCAGCCTGCCGGACGTGCCCACCATGAAAGAGAAGGGCGTCGACGTGGTGGCCGGTTCCTCGCGCGGTTACAGCGCACCGGCGGGTATCCCCGACGAGGCTCGTCAGCAGTTGATCGAAGCGTTCCAGACCCTGGCCAAGGATCCCGATTTCCAGGCCCAGGCGGAAAAACGGGCCATGAATCTCGACGTCGTTACCGGCGATGACTACCGCGCCATGATCGACAAGATGGAGAGCGACTACCGCGACATTTGGGAATCGGTCAAGGACGAGGTCGGCCGCTGAGCGGCTGACGAACCATCGAGGAGGAGGGCGTCATGAATGTCAGTCGTTTGCTGCTGGGTCTGTTCGGCATCATCGTGGCCGGCGTCTTCTTCTTCGATGCCAGCCAATATCCTCGAGCCGCCGCCCAGATGCCGATGATCTATTCGGTGGCCGTGGCGCTGCTGTCGTTGGCGATGGTCGCCAGCGAGCTGCGTCTGCAGCGCCGTGCCTCGGCTTTTCGCGAGACAGAAGGCACTAAAGCGTATCAATCCGTAGCGACGGACGAAGCGAACGAAGTGCCGCCGGCGCCCAAGCGCTGGACCGCAGTCGCTGCCATTTTTCTGCTGGCGGTGGGGTACGTCGCGGTGATGACGACACTCGGCTACGTGCTGGCCACGGCGCTGTTCATGGCCTTGGCGCTGGCGATTCTGCGCACGGTGAAGTGGACCTTCGCGTTGATCGCGGGCGCGGTGCTGATCGCGATGATCTGTCTGGTGTTCGTGCAGTTCCTGGGCTTGCCGATTCCACTGCTGCCAAGCTTTTTATAAGCGCTCATCAAAGACAGCTTGTAAGCACTCGTCACAACCGGCGGCCCACCTTGCTCAAATCGAGCGCAGGAGAGTAGACGCGCATGGATTCCTCTTTGGTGATGATCGGGCTGACCAACGTGCTCAGCTTCAACAACATAGCCTGCATCCTTGGCGGGACGCTGCTGGGATTGTTCGTCGGGGCGATGCCGGGGCTGTCGGCAACGATGGCGTTGGCCTTGCTGCTGCCGCTGACATTCAGCTTCGACCCCGCGACCGGGCTGAGCATGCTGGCTTCGCTTTATGTGGGGGCGTCCTATGGCGGTTCCATCGCCGCGATTCTATTGCGCACGCCCGGTACACCGTCGGCGGCTGCCACCGTTCTCGACGGCTTTCCGCTCTCGCAGCAGGGCCGTGCCGGCGAAGCGCTGGGGGTGTCGCTGTTCGCCTCCTTCTTCGGCGGGTTGCTGAGTGGCATCGCGCTGCTGACGGCGGCGCCGCTTCTCGGCACGCTGGTGCTCGAGTTCGGCCCGGTCGAGCTGTTCGCGATCGCCGTGCTGGGCATCACGATCATCGGCTCGCTGGCCCAGGGCTCGGTCATCAGCGGTCTGCTCTCCGGCGGGTTGGGGCTGCTGCTCAGTACCGTCGGGATGGATCTGACGACGGGCACGCCACGGATGACGTTCGATCAGATCAATCTGTTCGGCGGGATCGATTTTACGGTGGCGCTGATCGGCTTGTTTTCGGTGCCCCAGGCGCTGACCCTGATCGAGAATTCGCACCAGGGTGGCAAGGTGGCGAGCCGCATCACCGATCGCTTGATGCCGCGGTGGAGCACCATCAAGCAGCTGATGCCCAATATCCTGCGCTCCAGCGGCATTGGCATCATCGTGGGGCTGATTCCCGGTACCGGTGGCGATACGGCCAGCTGGTTTGCCTATAACGAGGCCAAGCGCTTCGCCAAGGACAAGAGCCGGTTCGGCAAGGGAGAGATCGCCGGGGTCGCCGCGCCGGAGGCCGCCAACAATGCCGTGGTCGGTGGCGCACTGATTCCCACTATCGCACTCGGAATCCCGGGGAGCTCTTCCACTGCGATTCTGCTGGGGGCGTTGATGGTGCAGGGCATTCTGCCGGGTCCCAACCTGCTCACCGATTACGGCGATGTCACCTATACCCTGATCTGGGCAGTGATTCTCGCCAATATCGCGCTGCTGGTGGTGGGGCTGGCGTTCACCAAGATGAGCGTGTCGGTCACCAAGATTCCCGACGGCTTCATAGCCTGCGCGATTCTCACGCTCTGCATCGTCGGCGCGTTTGCCATCAACAACAGCCTGTTCGATGTCGGACTGATGCTGGGCTTCGGTCTGTTCGGTTATTGGATGAGCAAGGCGGGCGTCTCGCCGGCGCCGATGGTGATCGGTCTGATCCTGGGGCCGGTGATGGAAACCAGCTTCCAGCAGTCGATGCTGATCGGCAATGACAGCTTCGGCGTGTTTCTGGAGAGCCCAATTGCCACCGTTCTGCTGATCCTCGCGCTGCTGTCGATCTTGCAGGCGACACCGTTCTTTCGCTGGCTGCGCGTGCCGTTCAAGCGTCGCCTGAAACACGACTGATGCCTCGGCATGCCAATCACCCGGAGAGATGACCGATGACTCGAATTACCGATGTACAGGCGCGTACGGTCAATGTCGCGCTGGACAACCCGACCAGCTTTTCCAATCGTCAGGTATTCAAGCGCGATTACGCGCTGGTCAAGGTGACCGGCGACGACGGCGTCAGCGGTATCGGCTTCTGCTATGGAGGCAATAACGCCGGCCATCTGGTGACGCAGGCGGTGCGCGATCTGCTCAAGCCGGTTCTGATGGGGCAGGACACCCATCGCGTCGAAGGCCTGTGGCAGGAGATGTATCAGGAAAGCTTGCTCCATGGGCGCACCGGCTCGGTGATGCGGGCGCTAAGCATCCTCGACGTGGCGCTGTGGGACCGCAATGCTCGCGCTGCCAACCTGCCGCTTTACAAGTTCCTCGGCGCCAGCGACGAAGAGAGTGTGGCGGCTTACGCAAGCGGCGGCTATTACCTCGACGGCAAGACACCGGCCAAGCTGGCGGAGGAAATGACTGGCTATGTCGACAAGGGCTTCAAGGCGGTCAAAATGAAAGTGGGGCGCGAAGATCTGGCCGGCGAAGAGGCGCGCCTGGCGGCCGTTCGTGAGGCGATCGGCCCTGACGTGCTGTTGATGATGGATGCCAACAACGCCTGGCACGATCTGCCTTCGGCCCTGGCCTTCGCGCGGATGGCCGAGCCCTATTCGCCCTACTGGATCGAGGAGCCGTTCAGTCCCGACGACATCGACAACCATCGCCGTCTGGCCGAGCGCACGCCGATCCCGGTGGCGACGGGCGAGATCGAAGCCGGTCGCTGGCGCTTCAAGGAGCTGCTGGACAAGGAGGCGGCGATGATCCTGCAGACAGATGCGGCGGTCTGTGGCGGGATCACCGAATTCCGGCGTATCGCGGCCACGGCAGCGAGTTACGGCGTGGAAATCTGTCCGCACTGGTTCCATGATCTTCACGTGCATCTGGTCGGTTCGACGCCGAATGCGCCTTTCGTCGAATTCTTTGCCGACGATCAAGTGCTTAACTTCCGTAGACTGATCGATACGCAGCTGACCTTCAGCGACGGACGACTGCAGCTGCCGCAGACGCCGGGGCTGGGGTTCAATTTCGACGAGGAAGCGCTGGCGCGCTATGCCGCCGAGCCGTGGTCCTGAATCGATCGATAACCTGAATCAATCGATAGCCTGAATCGGCCGCCAACCTGCGGCGATCGGTAGTGACAACGGCGGGCCTTGGCCCGCCGTTCTCGCTACCTGCCACATGTCTATTTCATTTGTCCAACTTGAGGTCTGCGCCCATGTCGCCGAATGCGCCCTGCGGTACCGTATTGTCACCGGTCATCACGCCGTTTCGCGATGATCTCTCCCCAGATGCCGCGCGCTTCGTGGATCATTGCCGCTGGCTGATGGCCAACGACGTCGGCCTAGCGATCTTCGGCACCAACTCCGAGGCCAACTCGCTGTCGGTGCCGGAGCGCCGCGAGCTGCTCGATCACCTGGTCGCGGCGGGGCTCGACACGAGCCGTTTGATGCCGGGAACCGGCTGCTGCTCGATACCCGACAGCGTGGCGCTGACAAGTCATGCCGTGGCGCAGGGCGTCGGTGGTGTGCTGATGCTGCCGCCGTTCTATTACAAGGGCGTCTCGGAGGAGGGGCTGTTCCGGTTCTACTGCGAGGTGATCGAGCGGGTCGGCGACGAGCGGCTTCGTCTCTACCTCTATCACATTCCGCCGGTGGCGCAGGTTCCGATCGGCCTGGGGCTTATCGAGCGCTTGCTGAAGCGCTATCCCGAGGTCGTGGCGGGAATCAAGGACAGCTCGGGCGACTGGGCCAATACTCAGGCCGTCATCGATGCCTTCGGATCACAAGGATTCAAGGTCTATGCCGGTAGCGAACGCTTCCTGCTGCCGACGTTGCGGGCCGGTGGCGCCGGTTGCATCAGCGCGACGGCCAACGTCAATCCCCGCGCGATCTCGGCGTTGGGCGCCAGTTGGCAGGATGAAGACGCCGATGCGCGGCAGCAGGCACTCAATGAGATTCGCGATATCTTCGAAAGCGTGCCGATGATCCCGGCGCTCAAGGCCGCCACCGCGCATTTCAGCGGTGATTCCATCTGGGACCGCTTGCGGCCGCCGTTGGTCTCGCTCGATGACAGCCAGCGCGACAAATTGCTGGCCGCGTTGACGCAGCGCGGTTTCGGAATGCCAGGAGTCGCAGGGTAATCGTCGCTTTCGTATCCTCGATGTCTCTCTCCTGCGATAAGGATCACCCGTGACGCGCCAACAACGCCGCTTGTCTCGCATACGTAATTTCCTGGATCTCGAGCGCGCCGGTAAGCGCCATCTTCCGCGGCCGATTTACGGATACATCGCTAACGCAGCGGAAGATGGCAAGAGCCTGGCTGCCAACCGTGCGGCCTTCGACGACTACAATTTCCTGCCGCGGGCGCTGACCGATGTCTCCCGCATTTCGCTCGACACCGAACTGCTGGGCAAACGCTATGCTGCCCCGTTCGGTATCGCCCCCATGGGGATCAGTGCACTGTCCGCCTATCGGGGGGATCTAGCGCTGGCGCAAGCAGCGGCTCGGGCCAATGTGCCAATGATCATGAGCGGCTCGTCGCTGATCCCGATGGAAGAGGTGGCCGGAACCGAGGGCACTGACTGGTTCCAGGCCTATCTGCCGGGAGACAGGCCGGGCATCGAAGCGTTGATCACCCGTGTCGAGCGAGCCGGCTTCCGCAACCTCGTCATCACCGTCGACTATCCCGTTCCCCCCAACCCCGACAACAATCGGCGCAGCGGATTTTCATCGCCGATTCGTCCTAGTCTTCGCCTGGCGCTGGATGGCCTGGTCAAGCCGCGCTGGCTCTATGGCACGTTCTACAGAACGCTTCGCCACCATGGCATTCCGCATTTCGAGAATAATCACGCGACCCGGGGTATCCCGGTCATCTCTCGTCACGTCAATCGCGACTTCTCCGGCCGTACGCACCTCGACTGGGATTATCTCGCGTTGGTGCGGGAACGCTGGCCGGGTAACCTGATCGTCAAAGGCATTTTGCATCCAGAGGATGCCAGACGGGCCAAGGCGCAAGGTGCCGATGCGATCATCGTCTCCAACCATGGTGGCAGGCAGCTGGACGGTACGGTTGCTCCATTACGAATGCTTCCCGAGGTGATCGATGCGGTCGGCGATTTCCCCGTCATGATCGATAGCGGCTTCCGACGCGGCACCGATGTACTGAAGGCCCTCGCGCTGGGTGCTCGCTTCGTCTTCTTCGGCCGCCCCTTCAATTACGCGGCCGCCTACGCTGGCGAGGCCGGCGTCAGCCACGCGATTCGCTTGATGCAGGACGAGATCACGCGGGACATGGCCCTTCTCGGTATCACGGAAGTCCGGCAAATGGATATGAGTCGGCTTCGGAGAGCGCGTGACTGATTCGTTTCGCGACACGCTGCCTCCTCGACTGTCGCCAAAAGGCATCAATGACTAATATGACTAGTGGGCGAACTGCAACGACATGAGTATGCTGTGAAATCAGCGGCCTAAAGATATCGGGTGAGCGCTGGATTGCGGGACCCTGGCAGGGAAGTAAATGGAAAAGTAGCGGTCGGGAAAAGATGTGTTGCTGGAGGTTAACGCTTGCAGTTTGCGCAGCAAGATAATAGCCGTTGCTGCCTCCATTCCTGACCCGGTCGGCGTCCTGATCTGCCACCTTGCGCGATGAATTGAAGCGTCGTCGTTCGGTGTTTTCTGGGTTGAATCGATTTCGGATCGGGGTTTGTCTTTGACAATGGCAATGACAAAAGCACGCGGGTCGGGGAGTCATGACGCATGCGGCGGATGCTGACCGGTGGACTGCTGCTGCTCGCGCTTTTTTCGTTCAGCAGTCGTGGAGACGAGCTGGCGGTCATCGTCATTGCCAATCGCACCGTGCAGCAGTCGTCTCTGCCCCTGGAAACGCTCAGGGCCATCTTCGCGATGCGTCAGAGGACGCTGCCGGATGGACAGGCGGTACACGTCTTTGTCCTGCCCGATGATCATCCGGTTCATGAAGAATTTTCGAAGAAGATTCTCGGAGTTTATCCGCATCAACTACGATTAGCCTGGGATCGCGCGGTATTTTCCGGGACGGGTCAGGCACCCAATGAGGTGGAGGACGAGGCGGAGATGCTTGAATCCGTGGCGTCCACACCAGGCAGTATCGGGTATATCAAACAATCAAGCCTGAATGATCAGGTTCGGGTGCTCGACATTGAATAGATCGAATCCTTTACTCATCGTCGCTCACACGGCGGTATCCATACTGTGGGCTGCTAATGCCCATGCAATAGAAATTGCGGATACCTTCCAGGTTCACGGCTTCATGAGTCAAGCGCTCATCTTGACCGATCACAATGATTTTTTCGGCCCGAGTAGTGATGGAGGTGGGAGCTGGGAATATACCGAGCTCGGGCTAAACGCCTCTTTCCGACCCCTAGGTAATGTGCTAGTCGCAGGTCAGCTATTGTCAAGAAAAGCAGGCAGTGATGGTGATTTGAAAAACCCCGAGTTTGACTACGGGATTGTGGATTACCAATTTTTAACTCATAACCAAAGCACTATTGGCGCTCAATTTGGGCGATTCAAAAATCCATTCGGCCTTTACAACCAGACACGTGATGTGGCTGCAACACGGCCAAGCATTTTATTACCTCAATCCATCTATTTTGATCGGACTCGCACACCGGCTTTAACTGCTGATGGTGTGATGGGCTACGCAGAGCAGAGAATGAACAACAGCGTAGTACGCTTCCAGTTTGGTGTTGGTGAGCCCCGATTTGATAGTCAGGCTGCGGGCTCCTTACTAGGAAGAAGCGATTTAGGGACCTTTACTGGTAAGACCTCATATATTGGGCAAGCCAGATACGAGCATGACGGTGGAACGGTGGTGATGGCATTAACCAATGCTAACGTAAAGGCCAGTTTCAGCTCTGTTGAAAATGCTCCAGGCAATGGCGAGTTTTCTTTCGATCCCTGGATTTTCTCTTTTCAATATAACCAGGAAGAATGGTCTTTTACGACAGAGTATGCGCTTCGACCTATGAAAACTACTGGATTTGCCGAGCCATACGGCTACGACGTAACTGGAGAGAGTTGGTATCTCCAGTTTTCCAGGAAACTGACGGCAGACTGGGGGTGGCTACTACGATACGATTCATATACTGTAAATCGTGCAGATAGATCAGGGCGTAGTTTTGCGGCCCATACTGGGCAATCAGCATTTTCTCGTTATGCAAAGGACTGGACAACAGGGTTGCAATGGCAAGTCTATCCTAGAGTACTATTGTCTTCCGAGTTACATCATGTCGAAGGCACTGGCTGGTTGCCAGTGGTGAATGAGAATCCGGCTGATAGTCAAAGTAAGTATTGGAACATGTTGCTATTTCAAGCTTCTTATTTTTTCTAGATGATGCCCACATTAAGGCAAGCTAAATGCGAAATCGAAGGGGTGTGTTTCGGTTCAGTCTTAAGTGGAGGGCGTTGGCGTTTACTAGCCTTTTGTTATTGGCTCTGGCGAGTTTGGTTGCTTGGGTTAGTAATCATGCTTTAGTGAAACAATTTACGCAGACTCAAGATCATTTTTATGAAAGGCAAAGATATGAAGTTTCTTTAACATTACAAAGTTCTTCTGATTCAATGCGGCAGATAGCCAGCTTGCTTGCGGCCTCATCCAGTTTTAGTGACGCCCTACTTACAGGAAATTCGTCAATTATCGAGTCAGCTTTGAGGCCTCAGTGGCCTACCCTTCAGCTAGACGCGGGAATTGATAGTGTTGTGGTCTACGATAATAATGTAAAAAGAATTTTTTCTTTGGGGGATGGGAGGTCTTACAGTTATAGCGCGGCAAGTTCAAAGTGGTTGAAGAATGTTATTGAAACAGAGAAGCCAGACCGAAAATTGCTGTGTTATCAGGAATGCCGCCAATACGTTGCCGTCCCAGTTTTAGCGAATGGAACTGATGCCGGTATTATTGTGGTCTCAAGGTCGCTCGCCGATGTCACCCGGTATATGCAGAAAAGCTCTGGAAGTGAGGTTGCGCTATTAGTTAAATCCGTCAAGTTTAGTGACGGCTTCGATAATAGGTTTTTAAAGAGCTGGAATGCCGAGATAATTGCCCTGACTCATGAAGTGACTAGCCTTCCGTTATTTGAATCTATGTCTCAAGAAATTGATTTTGAAGAGATACAAGGTCAAGTAGGTCGATACACGGAAGCGGGTAGAATATTTGAAATTGTTGCTATTCCTATTGATAAAAATAGCCTCGAAAATCAAGAAAAGCTCGGTTATTTTTTGCTGATTTCTGATGTCACTGATCAGCTCTTATCAATTTCCAACTCAACGCATATGGTATTATTGATTGCGTTGGTGGGATGGTTGGCTGCAGAGTTTATTTTGTTTTCTATGTTGCGAAACAGGATGAATCGGCTGGGGTTTATTAGTCGGAAGCTTCCATTGCTAGCACAGCGCCAATATGATGTTATGCAGGATAGTGCTCTGCCCAAAAAAACGGTTTTTCATGACGAAGTAGATGTGTTAGAAAAGACGGCAATTGAACTCGCGGTCAAGCTTAAAGATATGGAAGGAGAAATTAGTGCTCGTGGGGCTGAGCTTGAAGGGCGAGTAAGAGAACTAGCGAAAGAGCGGGATTTCATTTCGGGTCTGCTTAATACGGCTCAGGTTTTAATCGTCATTCACGATCGAGGCGGGTGTATTACACTGACTAATGCATTTTGTAAGCATTTGACAGGTCTGGGCGATAATGAGTTGAATAGCTACGCTTTTCAAAATATCTTTGCGACTGATTTAGTTAATATTGATGAGTTTTTTGATAGTGGTGGCCAACAGGAAAGCAGGTTAGTCTCGAGCAATGGGGATGTCAGAGTTATCGTTTGGTACCACACGCCTCTTGATACTAGAAATGAAAATATTCATCAGGAGTTAATTTCTGTCGGTGTTGATATCACAGAGCGTAAATTGGCTGAAACGCGGCTCATGTGGTTGGCGAGTCGGGATTCATTGACAGAACTCTATAATCGACGTTTCTTTGAGGCGGAATTGGCAAGGGCGGTGACTCCTGACGCTTTTGGCGCAGTTCTTTACCTGGACCTGGATCGTTTTAAAGAAGTCAACGAGACGAGTGGCCATCAGTCCGGGGACCAGTTGCTAAGATTAGTAGCCACAGCACTCTCGGCATTGGGCCAGGGTAATATAGTGGCTCGTTTGGGAGGGGACGAATTTGCTATTTTACTTGAGCATGCATCGCAAGATAGTGCTGTTGCCATGGCTCAGCGAATAGCAAGTCACCTAGAGCTGAAAACATTACATGTCGAGGGGCGCACCCACCGTGCTAGCGCTAGCATAGGGATCGCGCTTTATCCTGATAATGGCGCCGCACCTGACGAACTGATGGCTAATGCTGACTATGCAATGTACATGGCAAAGGACGATGCTTCGCAGCGATGGCATTTGTTATCGCCAGAACAGCAGGGTCGGGAAGAAATAAAACAGAGAATCTACTGGGTAGAGACAATCCGTAATGCGTTGCTGAATGATGATTTTGAGCTTATGGTGCAACCCATTTTTCGTCTTGTTGATTTTGATGTTCAACATTACGAAGTACTTCTTAGGCTTAAAGGCGCCGATGGAATGCTGTTGTCTCCCGGCAATTTTATTCCAATTGCAGAAAAAAGTGGACAGATCGTAGCGATTGATAGATGGGTTTTGCTAAACGGGATTCGTTTAATGTCGAAATTGGCGGGTACTACGGCTAATTTAGCAATCAATTTATCGGGTCAGTCATTGCATGATAGTGATTTGACGAATTTTATGCAGAGCCAGCTCGATCTCTATAAAGTGGATCCTAGGAGATTAATTGTTGAAGTGACGGAGACTGCAGCAGTAACCGATTTCACCTCTGCCCGAGGGGTGCTTGAGAGTATTCGAAAGCTTGGTTGTAAAGTCGCTTTGGACGATTTTGGCGTTGGCTTTAGTAGCTTTCACTATCTGGGGCAATTTCCTGCGGACTATATAAAGATAGATGGGTCTTTTATTCAGCAACTACCCTCTAGCGAAGAGAGTCAGCTGATTGTCAAGGCTATCGTGGATATTGCAAAGGGTATGGGGAAAAAGACCGTTGCTGAGTTTGTCGATAGGGCAGAGTTATTACCTTATCTTAAAGCCTATGGCGTGGACTATGTCCAAGGTTTTTACTTTGGAAAACCTTCCACGGTTGCAAATACAATATTCGAGAGTAAATGAGGGATTTGAGGTGTCAGATGATTTTTTTAGTGTTTTCAGGATTGTATTTGCAGCCACAGAAGATGAGCGGAGACAAGCCTTTTTACTCAGACATCAGGTGTATTGTGAAGAGTTAGGTTATGAACCTATTGATAAAAAAAATCAAATTGAGACGGATGAATTCGATCGTCAATCTTTACATTGTCTGATAGAGCATCGGGTGACGGGTCTGACTGCAGGTTGCATGCGAATCGTATTTCCTGATCGCGTAGGTGTTGACGGCTATCGTCTGCCAATCGAGGAGCATTGCCGTGAACATGGCATTGGTATCAACGTTGGTTTTAATATTCACCCGGACTCTCTCTGCGAAATTTCCCGTGTCGCTATTCCCCGCTATTTTCGCTCGGGAAAGTTTGACGAAAGTGCTTTAAGTTATCTCGGAAATTTTGTCTTTTCTGATCAAGAGAGACGCCTTTTTCCTCTTATCGGTATTAGTCTTTTTTTGTGCGCGACAGCTTTTACGGGGCTAATCAAACGTCATCATGTTCTCGCTATGATGGAAAATCGTTTTCAACGTCTGTTAGCAAGGTCCGGGATAACATTTTCTCAGGTTGGAGGCTCGATCGAATTTCGAGGACGACGAGCTGCTTTCTATATTGATCAGCGGTGCGCAGAAAAAGAAATGCGGGATTCGATTAGACCACTTTATCGTTCAATTCAGGGTGAGCTATCACGGCAATTTCTTGAAAAAGGCGGGCGAAGCAAGAATTCGGCTGAACATGTGCTGTGTAAGACATCGATCTGAGCCGAGCTGAGTAGCGGCTCGGGCAGGTTGCATCTAGCGCGTAGAAGCCATTTCCGCATGCGGCGGCGATCCATATCGCCGCCGCCGTTCCGTTAACCGATCGCTCTGGCAATCTGCTCGCCCAGACTCCGGGTCGTGCCTTTTCCCTTCAGATCCGGCGTCAGCGTGGACTTGTCATCGCTTGCCAGCACTTCCTCGATCGCGCTGACCATCGCGTCACCGGCTTCCTTGTAACCAAGGTGCTCGAGCATCATCGCGCCGCACCAGATCTGGCCGATGGGATTGGCGATACCCTTGCCGGCGATGTCCGGGGCGCTGCCGTGAACCGGTTCGAACAGGCTGGGGAACTTGCCTTCCGGGTTGATGTTGGCCGAGGGCGCCACGCCAATGGTGCCGGTACAGGCGGGGCCCAGGTCGGAGAGAATGTCGCCGAACAGATTGCTGGCGACGACGACGTCGAACCAGTCCGGATGCAGCACGAAGTTGGCAGTCAGAATATCGATGTGGAACTGGTCGACGCTGACGTCCGGGTAGTTCTTGGCCATCGCTTTCACGCGCTCATCCCAGTACGGCATGGTGATCGAGATGCCGTTGGACTTGGTCGCGGAGGTCAACTTCCGGCGCGGACGGCTCTGGGCCAGTTCGAAGGCATATTTCAGCACCCGGTCGACCCCGGTGCGGGTCATCACGGTCTCCTGCATCACCGTCTCGCGCTCGGTGCCTTCGAAGATCTTGCCGCCGATGCTCGAATACTCACCCTCGGTATTTTCGCGAACCACGTAGAAGTCGATATCGCCTGGTTCGCGATCGGCCAGCGGGCTCTTGATACCCGGCATCAGGCGGCAGGGGCGCAGGTTGATGTACTGATCGAAGTGGCGCCGGAACTGCAGCAGCGAGCCCCACAGCGAAATATGATCCGGCACCTTGTCCGGCCAGCCCACCGCGCCGTAGAAGATGGCGTCGAAGCGCGACAGGGTTTCGAACCAGTCGTCCGGCAGCATCTTGCCGTGCTCGAGATAGTAGTCGCAGCTGCCGAACTCGAAATGCTCGAACTCCAGCTCGATATCGAAGCGTTTGGCGGCCGCCTCCAGCGCGCGCAGCCCTTCCGGAACCACCTCGATACCGATGCCGTCGCCGGCGATCACGGCAATCTTGTGGGCCTTTTTCTGGGCTTTCTGTTGAGCCATGGTCGAGTTACCTCATGAAGTCGATGAGTTGCTGGAAGACCGCATCTGGTGCTTCCTCGGGAAGATAGTGGCCGCAGGGCAGGGCGCCGCCCTCGACGCTGTCGTGAGAAACGGCACGCCACTCGGCGAGCGCGTCGAAGCAGCGTTCGATGGTGCCGAATTCGCCCCAGAGTACGTTCAGCGGTACCAAGAGATGTCGCCCGGCGTCGCGGTCGGCACGGTCGTGCTCCAGATCGATGGTGCGGGAGGCGCGATAGTCTTCACACAAGCCATGGGCCGCACCGGGAAGTGCCAGGCAGCGCTGATACTCGGCAATGGCGCGAGGATCGAATGGGCCCAGGCCGGCATGGCGGCCGCCCATGATCCGGGTGACATAATCGCCGGGCGCCGCTTCGATCCAGGACTCCGGTAGCGGCGCGGGCTGAATCAGAAAGAACCAGTGCCAGTAGGCAGTGGCGAAAGTCAGATCGGTGGCCTCGTACATCGCCAACGTCGGCGCGATATCCAGCACCATTAGTTTGATTACCCGATCGGCGTGATCCAGCGCCAGCCGATGCGCGACCCGACCGCCACGATCGTGGCCGCAGAGAAAGAATCGCTCGAACCCCAACGCCTGCATGACCGCGATCTGATCCAGCGCCATCCGACGCTTGCTGTAGTTGGAATGATGTTCTTCACCCGCTGGCTTACCAGAATCACCATAGCCGCGCAGATCGGTCGCGATCACGGTGTAGTGTTCGGCGAGCCTGAGGGCGAGAAGATGCCAGATGACATGGGTCTGCGGGTGACCGTGGAGCAGCAAAAGGGGCGGGCCTTCGCCGCCGATCACGCCATGAATGGCGACGTTGTCTTCCACCTCGATATCGAATTCGCGAAATCCCTCGAACATCGGCTTGGCCTCGGCTTGGGTTTCTTTCTGCGCTGACTTCAGTGTAGCCACTGAACGGCTCGGGATAATCGGGCTAGAATCGAAGCGACTGTTTCGCTCAAGTGGAGAATCTCATGTCGCCGGTCGATGATCTGGCCTTCTTTCAGCGGGTCGCCCAGGCAGGCAGTTTGACCGGTGCGGCCCGGGAGCTGGGTCTCTCCCTGTCCGCCGTCAGCAAGCGTTTGCAGCAGCTGGAGTCGCGGCTGGGCGTATCGCTGGCCGCGAGGACGACGCGGCGACTGGCGCTGACGGCGGAAGGGGAGCGCTACCTCAAACGCGGCGCAATGATTCTCGATGACCTCGGCGATCTGGAAAACTCGTTGAGAGATCAGAGCGCTGCGTTGTCGGGTCGGCTGAGAATCAACGCCACGTTCGGCTTCGGCCGGCGCCACGTGGCCCCGCTGATCTCGCGTTTTGCCGCGCTTCATCCCCAATTGGAGCTGCTGCTGGAGTTGACCAGCTTCCCCGCGGGGCTCGACGAGCAGGGGTTCGATATCAACATCCGTGTCGGTGAACCGCCGGAATCGCGCTGGATAGCCAGACGCCTGCTCGCCAACCGCCGCGTTCTCTGCGCGGCGCCCAGCTATCTGGCGCAGGCGCCGAAGCTTGAGCGGCTGGAGGATCTGGCACGGCATCGCTGCCTGATCGTGCGCGAAATCGATAGTGACTATTCGTTGTGGCGGTTCGAGGCCACCGACGAGGCGCGCACCCCGCGCGCCATTCGCGTTCAAGGCCGGCTTGCCAGTAACGATGCCGAAGCCATGACTCGGATGGCGCTGGACGGCCATGGCGTGTTGCTGCGGTCCTGGTGGGACGTTCACGAGCATCTGGCGCGGGGCGAGCTGGTGGCATTGCTGCCCCAATGGCAGGGGATCCGCGCCGACTTCCACCTGCTCTACGCCGAACGCGCGCGGGACAGCGCCCGAATCCGGCAGTTCGTCGATTTCATGGTGAACGAAATGAAAGGGCGCGTGCCGCCACTGCCTTGATGGCCGAGGGCCAGCAGCGCGGAATGCCAGACCACCGGACAAAAACTTCCGGGAGAAATTTTTGACGTCGCGCCAGCGACGGCCCGAAGGGTGACTGCCAGGGATACGTCAGGGATAGTAGGGCACAAAAAAATGCCTACCAGGGGATGGTAGGCAAGTAAGGGATCATTCAAGGGAACACTGACTCAGAGTGCGGCCTGCTCCCTTTAGTTCCACGAGGTTTCAAAAAAATCGCCATCAATTTGTAACGGTTTTTTGCTGTCACCGTTGACGCTTCGAGCGTCGATGCTTTCGCTCGATCCTTCCGCATCGACGTTACAGCGAGAACGCCGATTTCACCGCCGGCCATGCGGGCTGGTCATCCTGCGTCTTCACACCCTTCATCATGGCTTCGACGCGATCCGGATGGTCTTCGATCCAGGTCTTGGCGACCTCTTCCATCGATTTTTCTTCCTGGCCGTACTGCTTGATCATCCAGCTCTGTTCTTCGGCAGAGAACGAGAACTGATCGAAGAAGGTCACCAGGTTGGGGTTGGCCTCGGCGTAGTCGCTCGCCATCAGCGTGCGCACGTCGCTGGCGCCGTTGCCCTCGCCGAACAGATTCTTGGAGTCGTCGAGATACTGCATCGGCAGTTCGAGGTTCATCCAGTGCGGCGTCCAGCCGACCCAAATGATGGGCTCCTCGTTGGCGATGTGGCTCTTGGCCGCGCTCAGCATGCCGACCGTGCTGGTATCGATCAGCGTCCAGTCGCCCAGGCCCCAGGTATCCTCATCGATCGCCTTGTTGAGAATCTCGCTGGCAGCAGAGCCGGCGCCGAAGCTATAGATTTCGCCGTTGAACTCGTCGCGATGCGCATCGAGATCGGCGAACGACTTGATGCCGCTGTCGTAGACGTAGTCGGGCACGGCCAGCGTCATCTGCGCCCCGGTCACGTTGGTCGCCAGTCGGGTGATGCTGCCGTCGTCTTCCAGCGGTTCCAGCATCGGATTCTGCGCCGGCAGCCACGCGCCTAGGAAGACATCGACATCGCCCGTGTCGAGACCCTGGTAGATCACCTGCAGGCCGATGTCCTGAGCCTTGCTCTGGTAGCCCAGCGGCGCCAGCAGCTGATGGGCAATTTCAGTCTTCACGGTAATGCCGGGCCACGCCGGCACACCGAAGTTGATCTGCTTGTCAGCCGCCATCGCCGAGCTGGCGGTGGTCAGTGCGAAGCCGGTTCCAAGCAGCAGTCCGGTGGTCAGCGTCAGGGCGGAAATCGTCGTCGGTCGTTTCATTTATTGTCTCCTGTCGTTCCCTCAATTGGCGTATCCCATCGCGAGCGCCTGCTTTCCAGCCAACGAGCGCTGTCCGGCCGCGACGCGTGGGGGATACACGCAGAAAAGCCGCCCGGCCATGAATTCATGGCGTGGGCGGCTTGTATCAACGCCGTGCTGATCGTCGGCTCACCGAGACAGCACCCGTAGATGTGATTGCAGCATGTCCAGGTCCAGATAGGTACCCTGGAGATGACGCTTGCCGGTATTGGGGTCGAAGGCGTTGCGACCGTGCAGTACGCGGCGATTGTCGAAGGCGATCATCTGGCCCGGCTCGAGCGTCAGTTCGACCCGACGTTCGGGGCGGCGCAGGATCTGCCAGAAGGCTCGATAGGCCTCGTACCACGCTTCGATCCGATCCGCCGGCAGGCTCAGCGTGTCGCGAATCCAGTTGTTGAACCGGATCTCGCGCGGGCGGCCGTCGCCGTCCAGGTCGATTACCGGTTCGCGCACGGCGATATCATGGCCATCGTCCTGGAAGCGGAAGTCGATCGGCGTTTCCGACAGCACCCGGAAGGCCTCGGGGTTTTCCTCGCGCAGAATCTCGGCGACCGCGAAGCCGTCGGCAAAGCTGGACTCACCGCCTTCGGCATCGTTCTCCAGGCAGTAGAGCAGCTGGATGTCCGGCGGCTGGCGCCAGTTGGGCAGGTCGGTATGCAGCTCGAGACCGATCGCCGTATAGGCCGCGTTGTTGGGGTTGGGAACCGAGCGCACGTCGAAGCGGCCGCCGAAGTTGGTCGAACGCATCGGCCCGATGCTTTCGGCGATGCGCGATACCTCTTCCAGCTCGCAGGGGCCCTGATCGAGCATGACCAGGCCGTCGCGCAGCAGGGCGCTGGCCCAGCGGCTGCGGCCGTCGCCGTTACCGACGAAATCGGCATGGCTGACATGCGCCGGCGTGAACGCCTCGACCCAGGGCGTCGCCGTGGGCAGCAAGGTCGTCAGCTCGTGACCCGGGCAGCGTTGGTGCAGCCAGCCGGCGTCGAAGCGTGACACGTGGCCGTCCTGCCAGGTCAGCGTCAGCGAGCGGTCATCGAACTCAAAGGCTGCCAGCGCCTCGTCAGTGGCGAAGCGCTCCCAGAGAGGGTCGTCGAGCAGCTTGTAGAGACGCTCACGGGTCAACGGGTGGCGGCACTGGTCGCAGGCGCAGTGGTCGCGGAGCCACATCAACGGGAATTGACCGGTGCGGCCATCGGACCAGGCCAGCGTCAGACGTCGAACTTCCTGGACGGCGCTTTCCAGCGCAGCGTCCGTGGCGCCGTTGCCCTGGCGGTAGCGGCGCAGTTCCGCCATGTCGATGGGCGTCTCGCCATGATGATCGGTCAAAGCGTCGTTGAAGGCGTTAGCGGATGACAAAAGGGCACTTCCTCGATGGCGGGAATTACCATCTCTGTTAGTAACGTGTGTTATTGCGTGTCACTAGGATGCGGATTGCGTCGGAACATGACAAACGATTAATCTGGCTGCTAAGACCAAGCTTGGCTAATGAGCGGCTTTGCCTCTTGGACCAACGGATGATTTTGGGAGCGTCATGTCGGACTTACCGCCGGTGCTGTGGCTGCAGGCGTTCGAAGCCGCGGCGCGAACCTTGAGCTTCACCGAGGCCGGGCGCGAACTCGGCGTCACCCAGTCGGCGATCAGCCAGCGAATCCGGCTACTCGAGGATCGCGTCGGCCAGTCGCTGTTCGTGCGTTACCCACGCAGCCTGGCGCTGACGCCGGCCGGGCAGGCGTGGTTGCCCAGCGTCCAGGGCGCGTTCACCCGTCTCGCCGAGGGCACCTCGGAAGTCTTCGGCCCCAGCCCCGGCGCCCCGGTGACGTTACGCGCCACGCCGGCGATGCAGCAGACCTGGCTGGCGCCGAGGCTGATTCATTTCCAGCAGATGCACCCCGACATTACGCTACGGCTGGTCAGCGCGATCTGGGCGGACGATTTCGGCGCCGAGGGTGCCGACCTGGAAATTCGCTATGGTCATGGCGATTGGAACGACGTGACGGCGGAATGCCTGGGCGAAGAGCGACTGCTGCCGGTCTGTTCCCGAGCGCTGGCGGCGGAGCTCCTCACGCCCGAGGATCTTGCCGGCAAGACGCTGCTGCATGCCGCCGGATTCGCCGCAGGCTGGCCCCGCTGGCTGGTGGAAGCGGGATTCGCCGGACTCGAGCATCGTTGCCAGGCGATGATCTGCGATACGCACGTGACCACACTGGCACTGGCTTCCTACGGTGGCGGCGTCGCGCTGTCGCATCGGCGCCTGCTCGAGGCCAGCCGAGATCTGGTCGCGCCGTTCGATCTGGATATGGCGACGGATGAAGCATTCTGGCTGGTCCGCCCCAGCCGACGCCAGTTGCGGCCAGCGGCGACGGCACTGTGGGACTGGCTGTCCCAGACCAGTGAATCCCCGCCGTAAGTCTCTCGAATCCCTCGCTTTTAGCCTGATTCAAGCCCTGACTCTAGCGCGCGCCCGGCGCTGCGCTACGCTGAGATGAGATATCGCCACCGGAGATGGACCATGCAAACACGCTCTACGCGCGCCCGGCGCGGCAACCGGCTGGCAACGACCGGCTTCGCGCTGATGCTGGCCGGTTCGGTGCTGACCGGTGCGACGCTAATCAGTTTTCCCGCCGTGGCGGATGGCGTCTCGGTCGTCGATCCCCAGACGGGTCATCGCATCAGGCTGCCGGATAACGACCGCGATGGCCGCGCCGACTACGTGCCCAAGCGGTTGGATGTCCATGTCGTTCCCGGTTTGAGCTACCCGCGGGAAACGCGGCAACAGCCGCCCAGCGGTGGCGGCTCGATCTGCCATGGCAGCGATGGCGGCTCGACCGTCTCCACCGCACGACGTGTCTGCGATCCCGGGGCAACTGCCGGAGATGGCGGCGCCGAGCGAGCACCTGGGACTTCCTCGAACTCGCGCTCGACGCCGACTCGTCCCAGCACGTCCTCTTCGACTCGGGTCGAGTGAGCCTGGCCGTCAGCGCTGGAAATACTCGCCGATGACAGTGACGACATGGTCGATATCGTCCATCGAGACATCGCGATGGGTGACGAAGCGCGGGGCGTAGAGCGCACCGACCAGGATGTCGCGCGTCTTCAGCCAGGCATGGAGATGGTCGGGATCAAGCTCCGGCCGGGTGAATTCGACGAACACCATGTTGGTCGCCTGCGCCGTCACCGTGATGCCGTCGATACCGGCGAACCCGGCCGCCAGGCGCTCCGCCTTGGCATGATCATCGACCAGCGGCGCCAGCTGATGCTCCAGCGCATATTCGCATGCCGCCGCCAGCATGCCGACCTGACGCATGCCGCCACCTACCACCTTGCGCCAGCGCCGCGCCGTCTCGACGAAATCCGCCGCCCCGACCAGCACCGAGCCCGCCGGCGCGCCCAATCCTTTCGAACAGCAGATCGAGACGGTATCGAACGGCTTGCACAGCGCCTTGAGGCTGGCGCCGGTCGCGGCCGCCGCATTACCGATCCGCGCACCATCCAGATGGGTGGCTAACCCGAAGCGCCGCGCCAGCGTCGTGGCCTCTTCGACATAACCGGCATCCAGCACCTGGCCGTGGAAGGTGTTTTCCAGCGTCAGCAGTCGCGTGCGCGCAAAGTGCGGATCGATCGGTTTGACCGCCGCCTTGATCTTGTGCAGCGGCAGCGTGCCGTCCGCCTCGTTCTCGATCGGCTGCGGCTGAATGCCGCCCAGCACCGCCGCGCCGCCGCCCTCCATTCGATAGGTGTGTGCCTGTTGGCCGACGATGTACTCGTCGCCACGCTGGCAATGGCTCAGCAGCGCCACCAGATTGCTCTGGGTGCCGGTAGGGAAGAATAGCGCCGCCGCCTTGCCGGTACGCTCGGCGATATAGGCTTCCAGACGCGCAACGCTAGGGTCGTCGCCCCAGACGTCATCGCCCAGCGGCGCATCGAACATCACCTGACGCATCGCCTCGCTGGGGCGGGTGACGGTGTCGCTGCGAAGATCGATCATCGAATTTGACCTTTTGTACGTGGTGTTGGATTTGATCAGAGATTGTAGCGGCAATGGTGGCGTGTCGCGGAACAAAGGAATCGCATGACCAATGCCGATTTGTCTCGTCTACAGGGCTGACGCATGATGCGAATCATCTTCGAAAACGTCCGAACGACAAGGAGAAGCGCATGAAACAGTACGCCTTGGTGGCTTACGACTATACCGACGACGAGGCACTCGACCGTCGACTGGCCAATCGTGATGCGCATCTGGCGGGCGTTCGTGCGCTGGCCAGCCAGGGGAAATTTCTCAGTGGCGGCGCGATCCTCAACGACGACGGCAAGATGATCGGCTCCAATGCTCACTTTCGATTCAGCGACCGGCAGGAGCTGGACGCCTGGCTCGAGACCGAGCCCTACATGACCGGGCGGGTCTGGGAGCGCGTTGACATTCGTGAAGTGAAGCTCTTCGATCCCCACGCCTGAGGCCCTCATGACCGATAGCGTTTCGCTACCCTCGCAGGTCCGTCAGCTTCTCGAAACGGCGCCTCGCGAAACCCTGCCGCTGACCTACCAGCAGCTCGCCGAGGCGTTGGGGTTACAGCCGCCGCGCACCATCCAACGTGTTGCCCAGGCGCTGGAAACCCTGATGCGTGAAGACGCCGAGCACAGCCGTCCCTTCATCGCCGCGCTGGTCATCAGCCGGCGCGGGGAAGGGCTCCCCGCGCAGGGTTTCTTCGATCTGGCGGTGGAACTCGGGCGATTTCCCGCCGAGCCGTCACGGCATGCCGAAGCCTGGCGGCAGGAGTTCGAACGCGCGCTGGCGGCGATGAGGTAGGCCTTCGCGGCCGATTTCCAGCCTCAGCCGAAGCGCGGCTCATGTGCCCTTGGCGCCATTCGCTGGCAGCTCCATCAATAGCGGCCCGCCGGCGAGGCCCTGCTGCAGGCGAGTGGCGAGGAGTTCCAGGATGGCATCGTTCTCGCCCACCAGCCGAGTCGTCACGACGTTCAGGCCGGGGGAGTTCGACATCGCCTGCGCGCCGATCTCCGCGATATCGCCGCCTTCACCGGCGTGACGGCCCGGGGAAAGAAACAGCATGGACAGGATCACGTCACTCGCGGCCAGGGCTGGCGAGGCCAGCAATGTCTCCAGCAGTGGCTCGTTGAACCGATAGGCATCGCCGTCGCGACGCTCCATGGAAGCAAAGGTGACGCAGTCGGCCTCATCGGCCAGCAGCGCGCTCAGTTGCCCGGCGAGATAGTTGCGTACCGCCGTGACCTCCGGAATCGGACTGCCGTGATCGACCAGCACGACCTTGGGCCGCGATAGGCCGGCCATTCGTTCGCGTACGTTGTCTGCCAGCAGCCGGGCCAGGCGCAGATCCGGCGCCAGCAGCGTGTCGACCAGCGGCGGGGCGACCTTCACCGAGAGCTGCGGGTAGTTGGCCTGTACCTCGGCCAAGCGCTCCGGCAGGTAACGGGTCAACGCCTGGCTGGGCCCGAAGAAGAAGGGCAGGATCAGCAGCTCCGTCACGCCGTCGGCCGCATATCGTTCGGCCAGTGGCCCCACGGATACAGCCTTCTGCCCGCCGAGCTGCTCGGGCGGAATCTTGAACGAGTGCAGCAGCGATGCGGCCTCGACCGCCTCGCCCGTGGCCTGGCTCAAGGCGTCGGCAAGGCGACGCAGATTGAGCGTCGCGGCAGGGCGCAGGGAGCCGTTGTCGACGAGCAGTATCTTTCGCATGGGACGTTATCTTTCGTGGAGCCATGAAGCTGGCGAGGACGGACGGAATGTAGATTGCCAGCGTAGTTGGCGGTGGTGCCCATCACACTACCGCGCCGGCATTCGGGTCAAGTCGCCTGGAAGTAAAACCTCGCCTCGAGATAAAGCGTCGGAAGTAAGAGCTGATGTCCCAAATTTTGTTGACAGCCACTACCAGCGCTCGGCGCGGCGGCACTGCCTTTGGATGTGTTGACGCTGCTGCTGCAACCTCGTCCAGCCTTTGTCTTCGAGGCCCGCTTGCTGCAGCTGCTGCTGAAGCGTGGAGGAATCGGCTAGATCGGTGAGCTTGGCAATCATTTCCTGAATCTGGCGTTTCACAAACGGATAACTGAAACGGCACTCCTCGGCGAAAGCCTGCCAATCGCGTGGTAGCAACTGCATCGAATTGAACTGCTCGCCGATCGAGAAGGCCATATCCGAGTCGTAACCGAGCACAATGGTGCCGACGAGGTCATAGGCTGGCGCGACCTGCCAGCGGCCACGAGCGTCCTGCAATAAGGACACGTTCTTGGCGTGGCCATCGCTGTTGCCGACCAGGACATTGAATATTTGCCAGCGAAGCAACTGCTGGATGGACGTCGCCGAGGGGCGGCAGGCCTCGCGAACTGCTTGCACGATCTCTCCGAAACGCGGGCCACCGTAAGCCTGATATTTCTGGTTGCGCGACAGCCCCATGGTCTGACACAGATCCTCCTGATGCACACGCTCGACATGTGCGCTCTCAATACCCAAGCGATCATAGCGTTCGACAATCAAGTAAGGATGACGGCCGGCATAGGCCATCGTGGTCGCCGGGCAAGCCATTCCCCCCAAGCGCGCCAGATTGTTCAGATAAAGCTCATTCAGGATGACTTGCTCACGCCCTTCGACGGCGAATTTCAGGATATGGGTAGAGGGCTCGATGCCCGAAGGCAAGTAGAGCTTATCGCCCCACAGTCGCAACGGTATTTTGTCCTGCGCGCCGGCCAGCGAGAGGCGAGGACGCCTGGCCGGGTCACCATCGCTCATCAGTGCATACCGCTCACGAGCGCCTGCCCATTGCGCGAGCCGATCAAACGGCAACTCGCGGTAGTCGTCGTCCGTTGGGAACGATGGGGCTCTTGGCGGCGGCGTTTGATCGATCGGTAGAATCGTCAGCGCACCGGCGCAGTCACCGCCAATGGCGGCCAGTAGCGAGAAGTCATCATCCGGAACGCCAAGGCGCTTGATCAGCGCCGCCCGGGCCTGCTCTTCGGGCAGCAGATTGCCGAACCAGTGATGTGCGAGCAGATCCTCGGGCTGCCAAGCCTTCTGGCTCAGTGGCAGGCTATGTGAAATGGCGTGCCCGTCTTGTCGCCAGGCATCATCGTACTCGAAGCCCATCAGTCGGCCATCGCCGCCGCGCCACAAGGTCCCCACGCGCTGCGTGCCACGCCACACGTATAGCGAATCCGGTAATGTCATGACTCGGTCTCGTCCGGGGGGGTGGCGGAAAGCTCGATGCCCAACGTATCGAGCACGATCAGTACGCGGCCCAAGCCGCAGGACTCGCGGCCGTTTTCCAGCTCACTCAGAAAGCGGATGCTCAATCCGCAAAGACCTGCGAGGGTTTCAAGATTCAATCCCTGTCGCTTGCGCGTGCGGCGAATCAAGGACCCAAGCGTCCTGGCATCGTTGATGGAAATGGCCTGGGATGAGGGCATGGCTTTACGCTTTTCTGGGCAAGGAAGAAGGCTGTGGGGCTAGCATATCTAAATTTTCCCGCTAGGGATAATTTACACAAAGTCATAGCCTAACCTACGAAATTTTCCCAATCGGGAAAAATAGCCAAGGGGTGAGCTGATAGCGCTGCGGTTTTCCCTATCGGGAAAGTGGCGGCCTTCTGAGTGGTCTGCTCAGGTGAGATGGCTAATTGGTCCGCTTTCGGCCAAAAGCGGACGTTCAGAGCATTCTGATATAACGCGAAGCTTTGCGGCAACTTTGGAGCCGCGCAGCGGCGGAAAAATTGTCCGACAACAGCGTCTTGTTAAGTTTTTATATCTCGTCGTCTGGATGAGGAACCCTTTTCCCGAGCCATCTTTCAAATTGCTCCTGAGCATTGCAACCGTCAGCCTCTTTACGCAGATACTTCCAGCGAATGTCTTCACTCAGGCCAGATACGCCTGACCAGCCTCTAGGAAGCCCAAGTTCCTCTTCGGCGTCTTCGATTGTTAACCTTAGTGATTGGAAATGCTCTTTGGTAAATCGCCACTGTCCATTGATGAGCGGGTTGAATTCCACATAGCACTCATACACCAACTCTAACAGCAACTTGTAGAACTGCTCACATGCCACTGCAACGTTTGGCTCAGGAATATTCCCTAGTTCTTTGAATTCAGCGAAGTAGTGAATTACCTGTCCGCCTGAGGAGCACCCCCCACCGATAGGACTTTCGCCAATGTGCTGTGTGACTCTCCGCAGGCGATTGAAGAAAGAACACAAAGGCTGGGCGCCCAAATACTCTTGCTTCGCGGCATACCATTTATCGAACTCAGATATCCCTGTTAAAGAAGACTGCATGGCGAAAGTGATACTTCTTGCTGCAGCGGCAAATGCAATAGTATCAAACTTTAAGCCATAGATGCTGAGTCCAGATGAGAGTACACGATCTAGAAAATACTCTGTTTCTTGCACTTTGTTGTCGACTAAGCCAAAAGATCTTGGCATTGGCTCGATACTCCCCGGGAAACTGAACGCCAGCCAGCATGTGCGGCTACGAAATGAAGGCGAAGCCGCAATGTAGTAGGCGTCGCCGTGCCTAGCATTGTTAAGCCTCATCCTCGTCGTGACGAATATATTCTTTTAAGACCTTGTTCACGTCGAATTCACCCACAACAAGATCTCTCTTTGGGAGCAGGAATACTCGGCGAATATCTTTTGCTAGCTCTGATGCGTACAACCCCATTCTAGCTGCCTGATCAGCAGCGGCTGCCCGGGTCGCTTCAACGTCAACTGCGACATCCCACAGGAAAGCCGCAACTTGGTCTGCTTGCCGAACTTCCTGAGGGAAGACCATTAGCCTGTGAGCAATCTCTGCCTTCTGAGGCTTGATGAATCCAGCTACAACGGAAAGATCAGGCAAATCCGGGACCCTGCCTATAAAAGAACCTGCATGACCATCCGATGCCTTAGCGAGGTCATGATCGGCCAAATTCTCCGCGCAAGTGATTGCGTAGCCCTCAAGACTTACTGCGGCAGAAAGAGCATCAAACTTTGTTGCTTGCCTATCTTTCCTGTTTTCCAGCCAAGCGTTTATTGCAGCGCCAGCTACAGTGGCGACCAATGCACTTGTAATTACCGTAGAAAAGAACTGCTCCATGTTTCCTCATGCTTAACGCCCGGCTTTGGGGCGGGCTTGTAGCCGCGCAGCGGCGGAAAGACCGTCCCAGCCCCGAAGGGGCGACAACAGCCGTTTGTTATGAATTTCCGCTCTACCACTCCAGCCCTTGGCCTTGTTGAATAATTTCATTCGTCCAAGCCAACACCAAGCAAAGGCCAGAGTTTTCTATACCCCATTTCCTACGCTCTTGACCCGCGTAGCCACCGTATATACTTTCTAGCTGACTCTCATAGTACGATTCAAAGTCACCATACGCGTTACTTTCCAAGTGGATACTCAGGTCTATATCAGCTCCAGCGCGCTCTTTAAGAAAGCGCAACACACGCCTTCCTTCTATAGCTTGATGAATGTCATCGATTGATATTTCGGCGTACTTCCCAGAATCAATAAGGTTGTTAACATGGAGAATTAACAGAGTGAGCGCTGAAACTTTCATCATAAGCTCCTTGTGACTGATGATTCATAACAGGCAGTTAGACTGCCAGCTCGTTTATTGACTTGAACGCGATCCCACGTTCATTCGTGTCATGCCGCATGCCATGTTCTATCTATCCCTTTGAAATTAAAAGAAGTTAGGTGTAGTTAGGCAGCATAGTATAAAGCATCGTGCCGGCTGTATAACACGACTGAACGAGCATGCCGCGTTTGCCGGAAGCGCTGCTTCGGGTCGCAAGCCGCCTTGATCTTCTTATGCCAATCCCCAGGCCGCGTTTTCCCGCCGCACCGACTCATTAGTATCTGTACCAATGTAAACTAATGTTTAGTCCAAGTAACGCCTGTGAGGCCAATTCTCTAGTCGGGATAGGCTGGAGTGTAATGGTCAGTAGGGCGGGGTGATGGCTGGTGCGCAGCGAAGGGGGGCGAAGATCAGTCCTACGACTGATCGAGCCCTGCCGGATGGTTCCGCTCGAACCGCACCAATGGTTCCTGGCGGAAGTAGCGGTTCAGCAGATCATAAAGCTCGGGATAAACCTCAATCAACTGATCCGGGGCGCTGAAGAACAGCTCGCAGCAGACGGCGAAGCATTCGCCGGGGTGGGTGGCGGCGTAGTCGTCGATGGGCGTTTCTTCACCACGTTCGATGTGGGCTTGCAGGTCGTCCCACACCGCGGTGAAAACGCGATGCCACTCTTTCGAAGTGACGTCGCTCGCGGCGGCCAGCGGCGGGAAGCCGTCGATATCCTGCGAGTTGCCCAGATCGAGCTTGTGGGCAAATTCGTGAATGATGACGTTGAAGCCGGTGTAGTCGCCGCTTTCGGCGACATCGGGAACTGCCAGCACCACGGGGCCGCGCCAGGAGGTTTCTCCGGCGCGCTCGTCAACGTATTCGTGCATCACGCCGAAGTCGTCCATCTCTTCGACGTGGCGGTGAAAGCTATCCGGCAGCAGGATGATCTCGGTGACGTTGTCGAAGGCGGCGCTGGCGTCGCGATCCGACCAGCCGAGCGTCAGCAGCTCGGCTTGGGCGGCAATCGCCAGCATGGCGGGTTGATCGAGCTCGACGTCGTCACCGGCCACCCAGCGCTTGCGCTGTAGCAGTTGCCAGGCTCGCGGGCCGAGGCGTTCGGCATCGGCGTCATCGAGATCGGCCAGCAGCGGCAGGCCGTGGCGGATCTTCCGCCACGCCTCGGGATCGAACGGCGGGCGCGAGCGTTGCCAGGCCTCGCGCCGGCTATCCTTCCAATCCTGTCGCCGGGCTTTCCACCAGCCCCGCCACCCGCTTTCTTCCCCGTCTCTCCAGGCACTCATGTCACGCTCAGCTCTCTTCCTGCCGGCTCCCTGACTTCCACGACCAGTCGCGCAGGCGCAGGTCGAACAGGTCGAGACGGCGGTCCTTGAGGTTGGTCACCGCGCCTTCGGAGCGCACCAGCTTTAGCTTGGTCAGGTCGAGATCCGAGAACATCACCATTTCGGTATTGGGCGTGGTTTCCGACAGCACCGCGTCGTGCGGGAAGGCGAAGTCCGACGGCGAGAACACCGAAGACTGGGCGTACTGGATGTCCAGGTTCTCGATCGAGGGCACGTTACCCACGCTGCCGCAGACGACCACGTAGCATTCGTTTTCGATCGCGCGGGCCTGGGCGCAGTGGCGCACGCGCAGGTAGCTGTTCTTGGTGTCGGTCCAGAACGGCACGATCAGAATGTCCATATCCTGCTCGGCCAGTAGCCGCGGCAGTTCGGGGAATTCGACGTCGTAGCAGATCAGCATGCCGACGCGCCCGGCATCGGTCTCGAACACCTGCAGCTCGTCGCCGCCTTCGACCACCCAGTCACGCCGCTCCTGCGGGGTGATGTGCAGCTTGGCCTGACGGTCGATCTCGCCGTCGCGGTGGCAAAGATAGGCAACGTTGTAGAGCTTGCCGTCCTCGCCCAGCTCGACCATCGAGCCGGCCACGATGTTGATGTTGTAGGAGATCGCCATGCGCGAGATTTCGGTCTTGAAGCGCTCGGTGAACCCGGCCAGGAAGTGAATCGCGGCGACCTGATCGGTCTGGTCGGTCAGCCCCATCAGCGGTGTGTTGAACAGCTCCGGGAAAACGGCGAAGTCGCTCTGGTAGTCGGAGATCGCGTCGACATAGAACTCGACCTGCTGCAACACGGCTTCGACCGAGTCGAACTCGCGCATCTGCCACTGCACCGCGCCCACGCGAACCTGGGTGCGGCGGGTCTCGATGATCCGGCTGGCCGGCTCGTAAAGGATGTTATTCCACTCGAGCAGCGTGGCGTAGCCCATCGACTTCTCGTCTTCGGGCAGATACTTGGTCAGCAGGCGCTTGACCAGGAAGTCGTTGGCCAGCTGGAACGACAGGATCGGGTCGTAGAATTCCTTGCGCGCCACCCGGTCGATGTACTCGGCGGCTTTCATCTCGTCGGCGTGCTGGTGATAGTTCGGGATCCGGCCCCCGGCGAGAATCGCGCGCAGGTTCATCGAGCGGCACAGGTCCTTGCGCGCTTCGTAGAGACGCCGGCCGAGACGGTAGCCGCGATAGGCCGGATCGATCAGCACGTCGAGGCCGTAGAGCGCATCGCCGTTGGCCTCGTTGAGAATGATCTCGCGATGGCCGATCAGTTCGTCGTACTTGTGCGGATTCGAAAAACGGTCGTAGTCGACCAGCACGGTCAGCGCGACGCCGACGATCTTGCCGTCGTCCTCGATGATGATCTGGCCGTCGGCGAACTCGCCGATCAGCTTGTCGATCGTGAGTTTCGACCAGGCGCCGCCGATGTCGTCGTAGACGGCATCCATCAGTCGCTTGAGCTGCGGGTAATCCTCGGGCGTGAGGTTGCGCAGGTTGAGGTGCAGTTCTTCCAAAGACATTGAGCGCCTGACTCCATCCGATAAACAGGGAAGGGATATAGGGACAAAGTCTAACACGCCGCGGCGCTACGCCCTTGTGCCAAAAAGGGTCTGGATAACCGAACGGCTATTGATCGGCCCTTCAGAAAAGGAAGCGATCTGCCGACAATATCTCTGGTTATCCTAATTTTCCTTTGCGACGGCGAAGTTTCAGGGCTCCCGTCGGAGATGCGGCATGAAACGATTACTACCGGTCTGTGCGGGGCTGGCCATGGCAGCGCTGGCCTGCTCCTCCGAGGCCCGACCGCTGACGGACGACGGACGGCTGACGTTCAGCGGATTCGGTACGCTGGGGCTGGTTCACAGTAACCAGGGCGACGCCGAATTCATCCGTGATATCAGTCAGCCCAAGGGCGCCGAAGAGGGCTGGAGCGCGCGCACCGACTCGCTGTTGGGTGCCCAGGTCGGCTATCGCCTTACCGACGAGCTGGACACGGTGGTGCAGGGGATCAGTCGCTATGGTGAAGATGGCAATTACCGCCCGGAAGTGAGCTGGGCGTACCTGCGCTATCGGCCGGATCCAAGCGTTCAATTTCGCGTTGGTCGGCTGGGCTGGGACGTCTATCAGCTCGCCGATTCGCGCTACGTCGGCTATGCCTATCCCTGGGTGCGGCCGCCGGTGGACCATTTTGGTATCCTTCAACTGACTCACATCGATGGTGGCGACGTCACCTTCAAGCAGCCGGTCGGTAGTGATCTGTTGCTGCTGAAGCTCTATGCCGGACGATCCAGCAGCAAGATCTATCTGATCGACGACCTCTCGGCGGATTTTGACGTCGATAGTGTCTACGGCGGGCATATCGATTATGAGACCGGCTCATGGCGGTTTCGCACGAGCTACACCGAAGTCAGATCGGATGTCGACTTCTCGGGAACCGTGGCCGATCAGATCGAGCAAATTCCGTTTCTCGGTCTCGACGCCGACAAGGTTCTCGGTGATATCTTCGGCTTCGACCGGATCCGGCTGTTTTCGCTGGGAACCCTGTATGATCATGGGCCGTTGCAGGTACAGGTGATGTGGAATCGAAGCCAAACCAGCCGGCACGAGGGGCAGATAGATTCCGGCTTCATCTCGGTCGGTTATCGAACGGGCAGAGTGACACCCTACGTGGTGGCATCGGGCGTCAAGACGTCATCGACCAACCCCGACAACAGCGATATCGACCAGCGGACGTGGTCGCTGGGCGCGCGTTACGACGTGACGACCAATATGGCTCTGAAGGCGCAGTTAGACCGCATTGACACGCGAAGTCCGGGCTTCCTTTGGCGACAAGCCGACAGTGACTGGAGCGGGGGGTGGAGTTCGGTCTTCAGCCTCGGTCTGGACTTCATTTTCTAGGATAGCGTCCATGAACCGAGTCCGAAGGCTTCTACTTGCCTCAACCCTGACCGTCACCACGCTGATCACCTCGTCGGCCAGTGCCGACATCGCGATCGTGGTCAATGCCGGCAGCGGCATCGATCATCTGACCCGCAGCGACGCGGTCAATATCTTCATGGGCCGCTATCGCAAACTGCCCACGGGTAACGTCGCGCTGCCGGTGGATTCGTCTTCGCTCAAGGCACGCTTCTACCGCGCGCTGGTCAACAAGGATCTGGCGGAGATCAACTCCTACTGGGCCAGGCTGGTGTTTTCCGGCGAGGCGTCGCCGCCACAGCAGATCGCTTCGGGCGATGACGTGCATCAGCTCGTGCTCCAGAACATGAACGCCCTGAGTTATGTCGACAGCGCCCATGTGCCCGACGATATGCATGTCGTGCTGACGTTGGGCGAGTAAGCCATGCCTCGTTTACTGCTGCTGCTGCATACCCGACTGGCACTACGCACGACGGCGATCATCCTGCTCATCGTCACGTTGCTGGGCGTGGTCTTCCTGGCGCTGGCGGTTTATCTGCGTGCCGAGAGTGTCCAGCGGGAGCAGCAGTCGCGAATCCAGGAGCTGCTGACCACGGTCGAGCGTACCGCGCAGATCGGCTGTTTTCTGGGCGATCGTCATCTGGCTCAGGAGGTCACCGACGGTCTGCTCAGCAATAACATCGTCAGAGCCGCAAGGATCGAAGCTGCCGATGGCACGACACTCGCCAGCGGTCGAACGAATCCGGGTGACCCCGATGCCGCCACGGTCACTCGGGACGTTTTCTCGCCGTTCGAGCCGGGCACCTCGGTATGCGAGATCACGGTCGAGCCCGATCAGGACTACATCGACGAGCTGGTGGCGCAGGCCTCGAATTTCATCGGCGGCGCGTTGCTACTGCAACTGGTGGGGATCGGGCTCTGCGTCATATTGGTCGTGGTGAGGTTCGTTACCCGTCCGATTACCGGGCTGTCGCATCGCCTGAGCGAGCTGGAGGCGGAAACCGGCCAGCAGCTGCAGGCGCCGAAGGGCAACCGCGATGACGAGATCGGCCAGCTGGTCATCAGCGTCAACGCGATGATCGACAATCTGGTCCAGAGTCTGAGCGAAGAGCGCCGGCTTCGGCTCGAGCGGGAAGTCGAGGAGCGCCGCTATCGGGCGATCTTCGATAACGTCGAAGCCGGTATCTTCGAACTCGACGGTGGCGGTTTCATTCGGTCCGCCAACCCGGCGTTTCGGCGCCTTTTCGGCATGCCCGGCGGGACCAATCTGGAGCGCCATCCGGTCGCGTTCGCTTCGCTGGTCAGCGACGGTGACGGCGAGGCGCAATCCTTCGTCATTGGCGATGATCAGGGCGGACATGATCGACAGTGGGAGGTGGCGCTGGAGGATGGCGACCGGAAGCGCTGGGTCAGCCTGATTCTGAGCCCCCTCGAGACGGGGCGCCTGCAAGGGGTGGCGCACGATATCACCGAGCGCAAGGAGGCAGCGGACGCGGCCGAGCGGATGGCGATGACCGATCCGTTGACCGGGCTCGGCAACCGTCGCGGCTTCGATCATCGGCTGGCGGTGATGGCGCGCCATCATCGGCTGTATCCCGAACGCTGCCACGCGTTGATCACGCTGGACTTCGATCATTTCAAGCGGATCAACGACACCTACGGCCATCAGGTCGGGGATCGTGCCTTGAACCATGTCGGTGCCATTCTGGCGGACCTGGTACGGCAGCGCGACTACGTGGCCCGTCTCGGCGGCGACGAGTTCGTCGTGCTGCTGGAAGGGTGTAGCGAGCGTGACGAGATCGAATCGATCCTGACGCGTTTTCTCGAGCGTCTCCGCACGCCGCTGCAGGCGGACGACGGCGTCGAAGTGACCGTCGGAGTCAGTATCGGTATCGCGCTGCTAGGGGTGGATGCCGACGACCCCCAGCAGACGGTGCAGTTCTCGGATATGGCGATGTACGCCGCCAAGCGCGCCGGGCGCAATACCTGGCGGTTCTACGGCGATGCCAGCGTCGCCAACGCCGACTGACGCGGGTTTCCGGCGAGCCCGGTTACTGGCGAGATCCGGCTCCTGGTCGAGATCCGGTTCCTGGCAAGATACCGCTAGCCGGGCCGGGACATCTTGAAGTTTTGATCCGGGCTGATCTCGAAGTAATCGGCAGGGCCGCCGCCGCGCAGAATCGGCCGCGCGGCGGCAGTCTGGTAGACGCCGTCGCTCAACAGCGTCGGATCGATATGCACGCCGACCACTTCCCCCAGCACCAGCCAGTTGTCGATCGTCTTGCCGTTGGCCGCTTCGAGGCGGATCGATTGCGTCAGCCGGCATTCGAAAACGACCTGCGCTTCTCCGACATGCGGTACGTCGACGACCCGAGATGGACGGGGCGTCAGGCCTGCCAATTCGAACTCATTCACCTCCGGCTCCACCGACGCCGAGCTCTGATTCATGGCCTCGGCAAGAGTCTGTGTGGATAGCTGCCAGCAGAACTCGCCAGTCGCTTCGATATTGCGCACGCTGTCCTTATAGCCAGCGCTAGAGAAGCCGATGATCGGTGGTGTGTCGGCAAAAGCATTGAAAAAACTATAGGGCGCCAAATTCAGCCGACCATCGCGATCCTGCGACGAGATCCAGCCGATCGGTCGCGGGCCGACGATCGCCTTGAACGGATTGTGGGGTAGCCCGTGGCCGAGGCTCGGTTCGTAGAAGTGTACATTGTTGGGCATGCCGAAGAATTCCTGAAAGACGTGACAGATGTCGAGACGATATCGCGTGGAAGTTTATTACCGGGTGCCTGTTTACGCAGGGCTATGTCATGCAGAGCTTCGGGCTTTGCCTTGAAGGACTTGCCATACAGGGCTTTGCCTTACAGGACTTTGCCCAAGAAGACGACGTGCAGACAGATGCCAGCGAGTGACGAGGGGTGTGTCAACTGACCAGCGACAGCGAAAGAGCTGCTGGGCCATGGGAAAATCGAGAAATCAGGATGGAAAAGCGTCAGGCTCGACGGCCGGAGCCGTCGAGCCCGATAAACGCAGCGATCGTTATTTGCGAACGACGCGATAGATCACCAGCAGCACGATCGCACCGATAACCGCGATCACGAAGCTGCCGATATTGAAACCGGACACGTCACCGAAGCCCAGCGCGGTACCGATCCAGCCGCCAATGACGGCACCCAGAATACCGATGATGATGGTGACGATGATGCCACCCGGATCTTTACCCGGCATGATCAGCTTGGCAATGGCGCCAGCGATCAGACCAAAGATGATCCATGCAAGAATTCCCATGGCGTCTGTCCCTATTTAATTCGTGGTTTGAGCATGCCTTCCTGACATGCCCTTTGGAAGTTAGTCGTAGATGGTGGAAACGACAAGCACCGAATTGGCGCTATCATCGTCTTCTCAGCCTGATATCACTGATGACGACAGCGCGTCCCGGTCTACCATTCGACCCATGAAGGAGGGTTCATGTCATCCAGCGATGCCGAAAACAGAATCGTCGGGCGCGTATTCAACTCGAACCGGCTGTCGATCGGTTTGGCGTTGCCGGTAATGGCGAACGATCAGGCGGTGATCGACGTCAGCGAGCAGAGACGCCTGGCAGGACTCGCCGACGCCGCCGGATTTCGCGCCTTGTGGATTCGCGACGTGCCGCTCAATAGCCGCGACTATCCCGATCCGACTGGCCATTTGGATCCGTGGAGCTGGCTGGGTGCACTGGCGGTAGAAACGCGGCAGATCGCCCTGATCAGCGGCGCCATCGTGCTGACGCTGCGGCATCCGCTGCATATCGCCAAGGCGGCGGCATCGATCGCCACGCTATCGGAAGGTCGCTTCATTCTCGGCCTGGGCGCCGGCGATCGGCCGCCGGAATTCGCCGCCTTCGGTGAGGATGTCGCCGAGCGGCGGCGCCTGTTCGCGGATCACTGGCAGGTAGTGGCACAGGCGCTGAGTACGCCACAGGAAGTCGTGCCGGATCGGCGTGATACGGATTCGTCGGATTTCCAGCTGCGGCCGTTGCCGCCGGAACCGGTGACGCTGCTGGCGGTCGGCTCGGGCGGTCAGAGCGTCAACTGGATCGCCCGCAACGCCATTGGCTGGATGACCTATCATCGCGAGCCGGCGCAGCAGCTCGATCGCTATCGGATGTGGCGCGCCGCCGTCGAACAGAGCGCGCCCGGCGAGTTCCGCGGGTTCGGAGAGGCGATGCGCCTCGATCTGGCCGCCAATGCTGGCGCACCGGCGACGCCGATCGATCTGGGTTACCGGACTGGCCGTGATGCGCTCATCCAAAGACTCGAAGCACTCAGAGAGATGGGCGTTCATCACGTCTCTCTGAATCTACGTCTCGAGGAGCGGCCAGCCGATGCCATCATCGAGGAACTGGCCGCCCACGTTCTGCCGCACTTTCACGGCTCCTGAACCCTTTCGGACTCGCGCTGAAACGATGTCACCCGTGGCGTAAAGGTCTTACTGGGCGTGGCTGGCCAGGAACGTCAGTGTGCGGCCGTGTGCCAGTGCCGAGGCGTGCTGGTTGTAGCTTGCCCGTGCCCAGCAGTTGAAGCCGTGTTCCGCACCGTCGTAGAGGTGGACTTCGATATCGTCGTTGCCGGCGAAGGCCTGACGGGTCTGCTCGACGTGCTCGAGCGGAATGTGGTCGTCCTCGGCGCCGAAGTGGAACTGTGCCGGCACCTTGAGTTCATCGGCGCGCGGCAGATATTCGGTGATACCACCGGCGTAGTAGCAGATCGCCGCGTCGACGCCGGCGTCCAGACCGCAGAGGTAGGAGAGCACGCCACCCATGCAATAGCCCACGGACGCTACCGGGCCATCGCAGACGGGGCTTGCCCGTAGTGCCTTGGTCGCCGCACGCAGATCGCTGATCGCCGTGGGGTAGTCCAGCGCCTGCTTGTGAGCCACGGCTTCTTTCCAGTCGTCACCGTCGTAGCCAAGCTCCACGCCGGGCTCATCGCGCCAGAACATGTCGGGCACGATGACGCTATAGCCATCCATCGCATACTGTTCGGCGACACCACGCATGTGTCCATTGACGCCGAAAATCTCTTGGATCAGCACGATGCCGGGGCCTTTGCCCTTGTGCGGCAGCGCCTGATACGCCTTGAACGTCTTGCCGTCTTCGGCGGTGATCTCGATCCATTCGGTCTTGATGTGGGTCTGGGAATCGCTATGAGACATGATTTCTCCTTGTGGGCGGTCAACGGAACTTTGAGATGTGGAAATGAAGCCCGAGACAGGAGTTTAGCAGGCAATGTAAAAGACGAGGGCGATGCCTTTCATCGATACAGCGTCAGGCGGCTTTGCTGGCGGCTGACGAAGGCTGGGTCCCTGGGGCGGCAGTCATGAGCCCGGCCCTCGAGAGCCTTCAGCGACATGTCGAGAGCCGTCAGCGGCGTGTCGAGAGCCTTCAGCGGCGTGTCGAGAGCCGTCAGCCGAGATCATGAACGTCACCATGAGATCGGCGGTCTCCTCCGGGCGTTCCACCGGAAAGGCATGGCCCGCGCTCTCTATCAGCGCCGTGCGGCCGGCCTCGGGTAGACGTTCGGCAATGGCCTGACGTGCCGCTGCCGGCACCAGCGCGTCACTGTCGCCGAAAAGATGCAACTGCGGGATCTTCAGCGCCTCCAGCACTTCGCGAAGATCCAGCGCCGACAACACGCCCAGCCCGGCCAGCGCCTGGTCCAGCGGCGTCGTGGCCAGGGCTTCCATCAGTTGACGACCCAACCGATGTGTATCCCGACCACCTTGGGCGCTCAACTCGGCAAATCGTCGGAACGTCCGGGTAGGCGATGCTCGCAAGGCGCGCTGGAACTCTCCCACGGATTCCGCCGTCATCGCTTCCGGCCAGCCCGAGCGGGTGACGACACTGGCGTTGGCCCCCAGCGTGATCAAGCCTCGCGCGCGCCGGCCACGCCATTGGGCCAGCGAGGTGGCCAGCATGCCGCCGAGAGACCAGCCGGCCAGCCAGGCGTCTTGAGGTAATTGATGATCCAGCGCCGCGACCCAACTTTCCGGCCGGTGGCTGGTCAGGGCGGGATAGCGCACACACTCGACGTGATAGTCCGGTAACCGCTGGCGCAAGGCGTCTGCCAGCGGTTCCAGCGGTGCGGGCCCGAGAGCCCAGCCGGGTAACAGCAGCAGTCTTTGGGGGCTCATGCCAATATTCTCCTGGCGGACGATAGCCGACGCGCGGTCTTGAACAGCGCTCTCAACAGCCGGTCGATCTCTTCATGAGTATGGGCCTGCGAGAGCGTGAAGCGCAGTCTCGATGTCGCGGCGGGGGCGCTGGGCGGGCATATGGCGCTACATCAGAGCCTGGCGCCTTCGAGCGCGGCGGAAAGTGTGAGCGCCGCGGCTTCCTTGCCGCCCTTCCGACTCTTCAGCCGACCGGCCTGTCTCGCGCGCCAACTCGGCCCGATCGCCAGCACGGTATCCAGCGAATCGGCGGATACTGTGCTCATGCCCGCGCCGTCGCGTCCGAGACCATGGCATCGATCCGAGCCCGGGTCACGCGCTGCTGGAGGGCGGCTTCGTGGGCGTCGTCGTCGACGTCTTCACGGGTCTCGGGGTGAAGGCCGAGACGCTCGAAAAGTCGTCGATCGTGCGTTGCCTGCGGGTTCTGCGCGGTCAACAGTCTCTCGCCGTAAAAGATCGAATTGGCCCCGGCAAAAAACGCCAGCGCCTGGGTTTCGTCGCTCATCAGCTCGCGCCCGGCGGCCAGACGCACGTGAGAATGTGGCATCAGAATTCGAGCGACGGCGATGGTGCGGATGAATTCGATCGGGTCGAGATCCTCGACGTGTTCGAGCGGCGTGCCCTGGATTCGGATCAGCATGTTGATCGGCACGCTCTCGGGATGCACTGGCAGATTGGCGAGCTGCTGCAGCAAACCGGCGCGATCGTTAACGCTTTCGCCCATGCCGAGAATGCCGCCGCTGCAGATCTTCATGCCGGACTGACGCACGTGGTCGAGGGTTTCCAGGCGGTCGGCGTAGGTGCGCGTGGTGATGATCTCGCCGTAGTACTCCGGCGAGGTATCCAGGTTGTGGTTGTAGTAATCGAGCCCGGCCTCTCCCAGCTGTTCGGCCTGGTCACGACTCAGCATGCCCAGCGTCATGCAGGTTTCGAGCCCCAAGGCACGCACGCCGCGGACCATCTCCAGCACCAGCGGCATGTCTTTCGCGCTCGGGTGTTTCCATGCCGCGCCCATGCAGAAACGGCTGGCACCGACGGCCTTGGCCTTGCGCGCTTCTTCGAGCACGGTTTCGAGCTGCAACAGCTTCTCGCGCTGAAGGCCGGTGTTGTAGTGGCCGGACTGCGGACAGTACTTGCAGTCCTCCGGACAGGCGCCGGTCTTGATCGAGAGCAGCGTGGAGATCTGCACCGCATTGGGATCGAAATGCTGGCGATGAACGCCTTGCGCTTCGAATAGCAGCTCGTTGAACGGACGTTCCAGCAGCGTCTGGATCTCGTCTCGCTGCCAGTCGTGACGCGGCGAAGCGCTAAAGGTTCGAGAAGGTCTCATATCGTTAGTCAACTTTGATTTTAATGTTGGTTGACTGGATGTTGTCACGAGGGCATGTGAACTTCAAATAAGCTTTACGTTGACAGGCCCATCGTGACCGAGACGACATCGAGATAATGGAACGGCTTGAGATCGTCCCGGGCTCGTTCCGGGCTCGGAATAGGCGCTGGCAGTCGATGGCATTTGTAAAACGAGATGATGCGGAGGCATTGTTCACGGCCCTAATCGTCTAAGCTTGGGGACTTTCGCGCCAATCCTGGCCGGACATGAGGAGCCGCATGGACGCTTACAGCCCGACCTGGATCGCCGCTCAACTGGGTGGGTTCGTCGCTCTCGGCTTCATCATCGCGGCATTTGCCAGTCGTCAGGACGACCGGCTGCTGCTTTATCTGATATTCGCCAATGTGGCCTTCGCGGTGCATTTCCTGCTGTTCGGCGAGGCGGTCGCGGCCGGCATGTCGGGCCTGGTGGTCGTCCGGATCTGGCTGGCGCGGCGCTTTCCGCGGCGCCAGGGGATCATGTGGCTGGTGCTGGCGGCAACGGCGGCGGTCGCCATCGCGACCTGGCAGTCCTGGTACGATATTTTCCCACTGCTTGCCGCCGTGTTCGGCACGCTGGCGATGTTTCTGTTGCGGGGCTTGCCGATGCGGGCGCTACTGGCGGGTGTCGCGCTAAGCTGGCTCGCCAACGCGCTGATCATCGGTTCGATCGGCGGCGCCATTGCCGAACTCATCGCGCTCGGCACCAATCTGATCACCATGTGGCGTATTTACCGCGCGAAGCGCCAGCTTCAGACTAGCTGACGGCGATTCTCGAATCATCTGCCTCGATGATTCTCCCTGCCGACACAAGGTAATGTATCCATGTCCACTGTTGCCCGCCGCCGTTGGGTCGGCGTATTCGCTCTGATTGTCGTAGTGCTATTGCTGGTCTTTCTCGCCGGGCCCTGGGCGCTCACGAAGTGGGCGGAAAATCGTTTCACCGACTCGCTGGGGACGCCCGTCAAGATCGAGCGGGTGACTTTCAACCCGTTCACGGCCACTGCTCGATTCTCGACGCTGCGGGTCGGCGACGGCGAGATGCCCATGATCGAGATAGCCTCCGGTGAGGTCGCGGTCGAATGGACAACGTTGTGGCAATCCGGCATTCATATCTCGGAGGTACACCTCGACTCGCCAAACCTGCATCTGATATCGCCGCAATCCGGGCCGCTCAATCTGGCCACACTGGGCGCGGACTCGTCCTCGGGCGACGCTTCGTCCGATGACGGTTCATCGCTAACTATCGAGCGTATCGACGCGAGCGACGGCCAGATCGACTGGCAGGATCGGGAGACTGGCGAGGACGCTTCCATCGCTGCAACTGGCGTGAGCCTGACGCTGCACGATTATCAGCGCGATGGCGACTCGCCGATGCAGGGGCAAGCCTCTGGCACGGTCGGCGGTGGGAAGATCGATCTCGAGGGGCGTTTCGGGGTGATGCCGTTGACCGGCGATCTCGCGATCACGACGCAGCAGGTAGCGGCCTCCGCCATTGCCCCCTGGTTGACCGCGGGGATGCCGGCGCGAATTGATCAAGGTCGGGTCGATCTCGACGGTCAGCTTCGCTTCGGTACCGCGGCGAACGCCTTGATCGCCTATCAAGGGAAGGTGTCACTCGACGATCTGGCAACGGTCGACTCACAGGATCAGCCGTTGCTTTCTCTGGATCGTGGCGTGTTCGAGGGCGTCGATTTTGCCCTCGACGACCACCTGGAGATCGATTCTTCGGTGCTCACCGCGCCCAGATTGACGGCCCTGATCGATGACGCCGGGCAGTTCAATCTCACGACCGCCTTTGCCTCTCAAGAGGAGGGCAATGATTCGAAAGACGCCAACCGAAACGGGGCCTCTCAAAACCGCAACGACGACGCCGGCATGGCGCTCGCTTTGAAGCGTTTCGAGGTCAAGCAAGGAACGTTCGATTTCGAGGATCGGCACATGTCGCCAACCGTTGCGCTCGACGTCGATGGGCTGAACGGTCAGCTTTCCCAGTTGGATATGCGTAGCGATCAAGCCGCGCACTATCGCTTCGATGGCATGGAGAGCGAAGGCACACCGGTGATGGTCGAGGGGAATATCAATCTCGGCGAGCCGCTCGACGCGCGCATGCGGCTGACGACCAAACAACTCGAGCTGTCCCAGTTCGCGCCCTATATCCGGCGCTTCGGCGGCTACCGCATCGACCATGGCACCGCCGATCTCGAGCTCAACTATCATTTGCAAGGCAGCCGCCTGACCGCGCAGAACCACATCATTCTCAAGCATTTGAACCTGGGCCAGGAGATTGACCAGGACGCGACGTCGCTGCCGTTGAAAAACCTGATCGGGCTGCTCCAGGCCAAGTCAGGGGTGATCAATCTGGATATTCCCATCGAGACGACCGTCGATGGGAACACCCAGGTGGATATGAGCGAGGTGGTGTGGCAGGCGGTCACGGAGTCATTAGGCAATATCCTGACATCGCCGGTCGACTCCCTCCAGGCCCTGATGGGCGGTGACGATTGAGCGGATAGCCCACGAGCGGCGGTTTGGGTATTGGCCGGCAAGGTTAGGCCGCAATTTGCGGGCGGCTTTATTATTGATTGTCAGGTGGTGGCGCCGTCCTGATCGCCCTGCCGGACAGAGTTGCCGAAACCATCTTTCTGCTCGGCCCACTTCAGCAGGGCGTCCAGCGCTGGACAGAGTGTCTGTCCCCACGGCGTAAGGCGGTATTCCACTTTCGGTGGCACAAGGGGATAGACTTTTCGGGCCACGAGTCCATCCGCTTCCAGTTGCCGTAGCTGCTGAGCCAGCATTTTCTGAGAGATACCCGAAATCAGTTTTTCAAAGTCCGAGTAGCGCTGCACTTTGCCATCGAAGAGGTGGAAAAGAATAATCAGCTTCCAGCGCCCTTCCAGCATTTTCAGTGCATCTTCCACGTCGCTCGCGGCAGTATCGGGCGTATAAATCTTTCTCATTGGTAAGCCACTTACCTTTTAGTGCGTTCTTGATAATACGTAAGCCCGGGCAGAAGATTCTCGCAAATTAACCCCTGCGAGAGAGATAACCTCATGAGTCTGTCACTGCCACACGCGATTGCCACTTATTTCAGTATCAGCAACGGCGGAGATGACGCCCGCCTCGACGATTGTTTTACGCAGGATGCCTGTGTGAATGACGAGGAAGAGACTCACCAGGGGGCAGAGGCCATTCATGTCTGGTTACGTGCAGCTCGCGACAGGTTTGCGTATCGAGTGGAACCGGTCAGCATCTCCCGACAGGGCGACACCATAATCGTTAACGCGACCGTTACCGGCACTTTTCCCGGCAGTCCGGTTCGACTCGACCACACTTTCCAGCTCGTCGATGCGAAAATCCGGTCATTGGAGATTCACTAATGGGCATGGATCTAAATTTGGATGGGCGTCGTGTACTCATTACCGGCGGTAGTAAAGGCGTCGGTGAGGCGGTCGTCGCACTGTTTCGCCACGAAGGTGCGAACGTGCTAGTAGCAGCACGCATTTGCCCTGTCGCTCTGCCCAATGAACTGTTCGTTGCCGCCGATCTGACGACAGCCGAGGGATGCACCGCGGTGGTTGACGCGGTCGACGAGCGCTTGGGCGGTGTGGATATCATTATCCATGTGCTGGGTGGCTCGTCGGCGCCCGGTGGAGGCTTCGCGGCCCTTGGAGAAGCGGAGTGGCGGAAGGAGCTCGATCTCAATCTGTTCCCTGCCGTGCGGTTGGATCGCGCCTTGCTACCGGGGATGCTGGCTCAGGGTGAGGGTGTCGTCATTCACGTGACGTCCATTCAGCGTGAGCTACCTCTGCCCGAGTCGACCACGGCTTACGCGGCGGCCAAGGCTGCGCTGTCCACTTATAGCAAGAGCTTATCAAAAGAAGTGTCACCCCAAGGCGTGCGTGTGGTCAGGGTAGCGCCGGGCTGGATAGAGACAGCAGCTTCCGTCGACCTGGCCGAGCGGCTTGCCCACCAGGCAGGCACGGATTATGAAGGAGGCAAGCGGATCATCATGGAAGCGCTAGGTGGCATTCCGATCGGTCGCCCCTCTAAGCCGGTTGAAGTGGCCAACTTGATCGCGTTTTTGTCTTCACCGCTGGCGGCGACCATCACGGGAACGGAATACGTGATCGATGGTGGTACCGTGCCCGTCGTTTGAGACGGCAGTTGATAACGTGCGGGCGCGGCGCCATGCCGAACTGCTGGTAAGCCAGGCGCAGGAAGGTATTTTGAACGATGTGCGACCGACATGCCGATGGGCTGAGCATTATGCACGATCGCTGGTGACGAGGCGTAAGCTTGCCTCAGCCCGGCCGACGCCGATCCTCGGTGACCCGCCGGCCCCTGATGCAGTCGGCTTCATGCGGTTCATCAATCCACGGCTCGGCGACGCCCTGTTCAACCCATTCGGTCACCGCGGGGTGGGTGAGCAGGCGCTCGGCGTAGGCCATGGCATCGGGGCCGAGTTCGATGCCGTAGCCGCGGATACGCACCGCCACCGGGGCGAACATGGCATCCACGGCGGTGAACGCCTCGCCGGCGAGCCAGGGCCCACCGAAAGCCTCCAATCCTTCCTGCCACAACGCTTCGAGCCGGGTCAGATCCTTTTCGAGCGCTTCACTCGGCGTGTCCAGGTCTATGGTCAACGAGCAGTTCATCGAGCACTCGTCGCGTATCGCGGCAAAGCCCGAGTGCATCTCGGCGCTGGCGCAGCGCGCCCAGGCGCGGGCGGCACGATTACCGGGCCACGCGGCCGGGTGATCCTCGGCAACATATTCCACAATCGCTAGTGAGTCCCACACCACCTGATCGCCATCGTGCAGGCAGGGCACCTTGGCCGTAGGCGAAAAACGCGTGAACGCCTGCTGCTTGCCGGCGCCTTCGAATGGCGTCAGCACCTCCTCGAACGGGATCTCCAGCGCGCGCAGCAGTACCCAGGGTCGCATCGACCAGGAAGAGTAGTTCTTGTTGGCGATGAAAAGTCGATAGGCCATGGTTGCCTCCGCGTCAGGAAAAATCCGAGTATGCGATGTCGGGGCGACTCCGCAAAGTTTCGCTCGACGGAAAGAACAGCGGCTGATCGTTCGATGGAATAAGGACAGCGCCGATCGGACTTTTTGATTCTGTCACCCCGCCCCAACACTCAGCGGTTAACCGACTAGGCTTTAGCCAATCGATTTCGTTCAACTACGTTCAATTGCCGGTTTATCGGTTACCGGATGTGCCGAGAGGTCATGGATGGCTCCCAACTCGCTGACCGACACCAATAGCCCCCTGAGTGCCGATCAGGCCAGGCGCGTGCAGCAGGCGCTGGCGGATCTGGATGCCTCCCAGTGTCAGTGGCTGAGCGGTTATCTGTCCGGGCTCAACGCCCAGGCCGCCGGATCGCCGCAGATCGGGGATGCGCCGGCGCCAGCGGCATCTGCCGCGTTGACCGTGCTCTACGGCAGTCAGACCGGCAATGCCGAAGGGGTGGCCGAGCTGGCCGCCGAGCGTGCCCGCGCCCAGGGCTTCGACGTCACGCTGGCGAGCATGGCCGATGCCGGCAAGAAGACGTTAAAGGCGGTCGAGCGATTGCTGGTCGTCGTCAGTACCCAGGGCGACGGCGATCCGCCCGACCCGGCGCTCGAATTCCACGAGCTGATGATGGGGCGCAAGGCGCCGAAACTCGCGGGGCTGCGCTTCGCCGTGCTGGGCCTGGGCGACGCCAGCTACGAACACTTCTGCCAGACCGGCAAGGAGTTCGCCGCCCGGCTGGCCGAGCTCGGCGGCGAAGCGATCCACGAGCGGACGGACTGCGACGTGGACTATGAAGAGACGGCCGAGGCCTGGATCGACGAGGTGCTCGAGTCGTTGTCCGGCGACCTCGCCACGCCGCCACCGGCTCAGGTCGCCGAAACCGACGCGTCGCATGGCGGTCAGCCGCGTTACTCCAAGAAGCATCCGTTCCTGGCCGAGGTGCTGACCAGCCAGCCGCTCAACGGGCGCGATTCGGACAAGCAGACCCTGCATCTCGAGCTGTCGCTGGAAGATTCCGGGCTCGACTATCTGCCGGGCGATGCCGTCGGCGTCGTGCCGCAGAACGACCCTGGCCACGTCGATGAGCTGATCGAGATGCTCAAGTTCGATGCCGAATCGCCGCTGGAGGAGGGGCGCGTGCTGCGCGACGCGCTGCTGACAGATTTCGAGGTGACCACGCTGACGCGGCCGTTTTTGAAACAGTGGGCGGAGTGGTCTCGAGCGCCGGAGCTCCAGCGTCTGCTGGGTGAAGAAGCCCGGGACGAGCTGCGCGACTGGCTGCAGGGACGCCATATCGTCGACGTGGTCGAGCAGTTCCCGGTCGAGGGGATCGATGCCGCTCAGTTTTCGGCGGCGCTGCGCAAGCTGCCGCCACGGCTCTACTCGATCGCCTCGAGCCAGTCCGCGGCGTCCGACGAAGTGCATCTCACCGTCGCCGTGGTGCGTTACGAAACCCACGGCCGGGCCCGCAACGGCGTGACCACGAGTTATCTGGCGGACCGCATCGAGCCCGGCGACCGAGTGCCGATCTACATCGACCGCAACAAGCAGTTCAAGCTGCCGGACGATGACGAGGCGCCGCTGATCATGATCGGTCCCGGCACCGGCGTTGCCCCGTTTCGCGCTTTCCTGCAGGAGCGCGAGGAGCGAGGCGCTGGCGGCGACAACTGGCTGTTCTTCGGCGATCGACGCTTCCGTAGCGATTTCCTGTATCAGACGGAGTGGCTCAAGTGGCGTCAGCGGGGCTTGCTCACGCGACTCGACGTCGCGTTCTCCCGCGATCAGGCTGACAAGGTCTACGTTCAGGACCGGCTGCGCGAACAGGCCGAAACGCTTTACGCCTGGCTGGAAGCGGGGGCGTATGTCTATGTCTGTGGCGATGCCGAATTCATGGCGCCGGACGTGCATCAGGCCTTGCGCGACGTGATCCGCGAACAGGGCGGGCACGGTGAAGCCGGCGCCGACGATTATCTGCGCCAGATGCAGCAGGAGAAGCGGTATCAGCGCGACATCTATTAGGAGCCGACATGGACATCATCGCCAAACTGCGTGACGTACCCCTGGATGAGCTGCATCCCAACGAGCGGCTCAAGGTGGAGAGCGACTATCTGCGGGGGGCGCTGGAAGCGGGTCTGGCCGACCGCGCGACCGGCGCCGTCGCCGAGGACGATACCCAGCTGACCAAGTTTCACGGCTTCTATCAGCAGGACGACCGCGACCTGCGCGACGAGCGCCGGCATCAGAAGCTCGAACCGCTCTACAGCTTCATGGTGCGCTTGCGCCTGCCCGGCGGTCTGGTCACGCCGGCCCAGTGGCAGACGCTCGACGACGTCTCCTCGCGTTACGCCAACGGCACGCTGCGCATCACCACACGGCAGACTTTCCAGTATCACGGCGTGCTCAAGGAGAACCTGCGACCGCACCTGCAGACGATCCACCAGGCGATGGTGGATACCATCGCTGCCTGCGGCGACGTCAATCGCAACGTGATCTGCACCGCCAACCCGCATCGCTCCGCTGTTCATCGCCAGGTCTACGAACTGAGTCATCAAATCAGCACCCGGTTGCTGCCCAGCACCCGCGCCTATCACGAGATCTTTCTGGGTGAGGAGCGTGTCGCCGGCGGCGCCGAGGAACGCACGGATGCGCCGGCGGAAAGTGATTCGCCGGCACTCGATCCCCAGGAGCCGCTTTACACGCGCCATTATCTGCCGCGCAAGTTCAAGGTGGCGCTGGCGATTCCGCCGGAGAACGATGTCGACCTGTTTGCCCACGACGTCGGTTTCATTGCCGATGTTCAGCAGGGGGAAAATGGCGAGCCCGGCGAGCTCCGCGGCTTCACCGTCTGCATCGGCGGCGGCATGGGCATGACCCACGGCGAACCGACGACCTTCCCGCGCCTTTCCGATCCTATCGGCTACTGCACGCCGGAAGCCGTGCCCGCCGTGGCGGAAGCGATCATGCTGGTGCAGCGCGACAACGGCAATCGTCGCGACCGCAAGCAGGCACGACTGAAATATACCGTCGAGGAGATGGGGCTCGACGCGTTCAAGGCCGAGGTCGAAGGGCACCTCGGCGAAGCGCTGGCACCGGCGCGCGATTATCACTTCGACAACAACGGCGATCGGCTGGGCTGGATTCAGGGCGACGACGGTCTTTGGCACTATGGGCTATTCGTCCAGAACGGACGCATCGCCGACTTTCCCGATGGCCCGCAGCTGCGCACCGGCCTGCGCGAGATCGCCGAGCAGCACGACGGCGACCTGGTGCTCACCACCAATCAGAACGTGATCATTACCCAGGTCGACGAGTCCCGGCGCGAGGCCATCGACGCGCTACTGGACCGTCATCGGCTGGTCGCGGTAACGTCTCCGTTACGGCGTAACGCCATGGCCTGCGTGGCATTCCCGACCTGCGGGCTGGCGATGGCGGAAAGCGAGCGCTATCTGCCGTCGCTGATCGACAAGCTCGACGCCGTGATGCGCGAGGCTGGGCTCGCCGACGACGCCATCATCGTGCGCATGACCGGCTGCCCCAACGGCTGCGCGCGGCCGTATCTGGCCGAGATCGGCTTCGTCGGCAAGGCGCCGGGGCATTACAACCTCTATCTCGGCGGCGGCTTCAGCGGCCAACGACTGAACAAGCTTCACCGCGAGAACATCGACGAAGCGACAATCCTCGAGACACTAACACCGTTGATCCAGCGCTACGCCGCCGAACGCGAAGCCGACGAACCCTTCGGCGACTTCGTCATTCGCATCGGCGTGATCAACGCGACCACGGCAGGGCGCGTATTTCACGAAGTCTGAGCGGGCCGCGATCGAGCGGGGAAACTACTCCCGGTGCGGCACCGGGCGCTTGGCCGGACCGCCATAGGGCCACAGCCAGCCCTTGGGCATCGGGCCCTTGTTGCGTCCGCCCTGACACTTTTGCTCCCAGGCGTGGGCGAGGATGCCCACCGAGCGCGACAGGCAGAACAGGCCGCGGGCCAGCGGGGCGGGAAAGCCCAGTTCGGCATAGATGACGGCGGTGGCACCGTCGATGTTGAGCGGAATCGGTTTGCCCTTCATGGCGACCAACTGACGTTCGACCTCACGGGCGATGGCGACGAAATTGCCATCCACCTCGCCACGAGCGGCGGCCTCCTCGACCAGCTGCAGGAGCCTCGGCGCGCGCGGATCGACAGGATGGAAGCGGTGACCGAAGCCGGGAATGATTTTGGTTCGCTCGCGCTGCCAGGTGGCGATACCTTCCTCGACGGCGGCTTCCAGTTTGCGTCCGCCGATCTGGTTTTCGAGTATCGACTGATACAGCTCGACGGCCTGCTCGCCGGCGCCGCCGTGAACGTCATCGAGCACGTTGACGGCGGAGGCCATGGCGTTGTTGAGACTGCTGCCGCAGGTGACCGCCATCCGCGCGATAGCTATGCTGGGGGCCTGCGGGCCGTGATCGACGGCGCTCATCAATGCCGCTTCCAGCAGTGCGGCCTGCGCTCGGCCAGGCAGTTCACCTCGGGTCATCAACCACACCATGTCGGTGAAACCGACGTTGCCGATCAACTCCTCGATCGGGTAGCCGCGATAGCGAATCTCGCCGGGGCGCATATCGATGATGTCGGTTTTCCACCACTGCTGGGCCTGGTATTCGGGCGTGTGAGCGTCGGTCATGGGATTCTCCGTTATTCGTCGTTAGCCGCTTGAGCGGGAAGGAGGGTGGCGTTGTCCTGACCCAGGCGCGGCGGGGGGGAAGCAACGCGCGGTGGCTGTTCATCGAAGCGATAACCGCCGCTGACCACTTCCAGCGGTCGGCCGATCGAGGTGTCGTCGAATCGCTCGATCAGACCGCGGTCGCGAACCTGGGGGTGGGCCAAGGCTTCCGCGACGCTGTAGACGGGCCCGGCTGGTACGCCGGCTTCGACCAAGCGTGGCCACCAGTACTCGGTCGTTTGCTGTTTCAGCACCACCTCGATGCAGTCGCTCAGCGCCTGGCGGTTATCCAGTCGTGCCTGGCGCTGGGCAAAGCGCGTATCCGTTAACCATTCGGGGCGTTCCAGCAAATGGCAGATCGCCTCGAACTGCTCCTGCTTGTTGGCGGCGATGTTGATCAGCCCGTCAGCGGTGGCGAACGTGCCGGAAGGGCTGGCCGTGACGTTGTCGTTGCCCATTGGCTGGGGTGGCTTGCCGGCGATCAGTAGGTTGGAAACGGCCCAGCCCATGGTGGCGAGCACGGATTCGAGCATCGAGATGTCGATGAAATGCGCCTTGCGGGGGCGCTCGGCCAGCGCTGCATTGATCGCCATTGCCGCCGTCAGCCCGCCAACGGTATCCGCCAGCGGATAGCCGACCCGGTAGGGCGCGTTCTCCGGCGTGCCGGTAATGCTCATCACGCCCGCCATGCCCTGGATGATCTGGTCGTAGGCCGGATAGTTGGCCAGAGGACCTTCCTGGCCGAAGCCAGAAATCGCGCAGTAGACCAGCTCGGGGTTGGTCTGACGCAGGGTTTCGTAGCCCAGGCCGAGACGTTGCATGACGCCGGGACGGAAATTCTCGACCACGACATCGGCGCTCGCCACCAGCTCGAGAAAGGCTTCGCGATCGTCAGCCTGCTTGAAATCCAGTGTCACCGAACGCTTGCCGGCATTCTGGGCGAGAAAAGAGACGCCCATCAGATCGCGGTTGAGCGCCGGGTCCGCGCCGAGCTGGCGGGCGAGATCGCCACCCTGGGGTCGCTCGACCTTGATCACCTCGGCACCGAGATGGGCCAGCTGATGACAGCAGAACGGGCCGGCCAGCACATTGGTCAGATCGAGTACCCGGTAACCGGTTAACGGCGATGACATCATTCCTCCTGATGAAACGAATTCTTTCAGAGAGAATATGGTTGCGAGGAGTTGGTTGCAATAGCGTTTTGCCTGTCGCAACATTCGCCATTAGTCCAAGTCAGAATTTGCATGATCGGAATGTCCATTATCGAAAGGAGCGTCATATGGCCCAACGGCGCGTCGAGGCCGTCGAGCGAGCACTGACTCTGCTCGAGGCGTTCTCCCAGGAGCGGCGAGAGTTTTCACTGACCGAGCTGGCCAATGCCACCGGGTTTTACAAGAGCACCATCCTGCGACTGATGTCGTCGCTGGAACACTTCGGCTATGTCACTCGTGACGAGCGCGGCATCTATCGGGTCGGTCCGGCGGTGTCGCGCCTGGCCCCGCTGGCGGGGGACGGGCCACAGCTCGAGAACCTGGTGCGGCCGATTCTGGAATCGTTGCGTGATGCCAGCGAGGAGACCGCCTCCTTCTATGTGCGTGACGGCGATCACCGCATCTGTCGGCTGCGCGAAAACGGTCGGCTGGAGGTGCGCCACCATCTCGAGGAAGGCGTAAGACTGCCGCTGGGGCGCGGCGCGGCAGGTCGGGTGCTCAATTACGAGACCCCGCGGGGCCAGGTCGCGGTATCGAGCGGCGAGCGCCAGGCCGGCCTGTCGGCGGCGGCGATCGGTATCTACAACGGCGAGGGCGAGTTGATGGGCGCCTTGGCGCTATCCGGTCCCAGCGAGCGGTTCACGACGGCGGTCAAGGATCGCCATACGCCTTTGCTGATCCAGTACGCGCCCCGTCTCGAGCGGCAATGGCCCCGTGCACTACGTGCCAGCTGACGCTCGCTGCATCGCCAGTCCGTGAGAAAAGCCTACAAGACTCGACAGGAGCCGGCGGTGGATCGGGAGAGCGCCAGAACAACGGCCGGCTCGCTGGCGAGCCGGCCGTTTTCGATTGCCGACCTTACTGGATCAGGCCGACCTCTCTGGAGATCGTTTCGATATCGGCGATCTGCTGGTGGACATAATCCTTGAAGGCATCACCACTGCGATCGAACGGAATCAACCCGTTCTGCTTCATGACATCCTTCCATTCCTGACTTTCATAGACCTTGTGCAGGGCATCTTCCCACCAGGCAACGTCTTCGTCGGAGAGCTTCGGTGGCAGGTAGAATCCGCGCCAGTTGATGCCCTCGACATCCACGCCCTGTTCCTTGGCAGTGGGGAATTCGCTGAGGGCGCCGGGCAGGCGGCCATCGGCGAGAACCGCCAGGACGCGTAAATCGCCGGATTCGACGAAGCCGAGAATCTCCGAGGCGTCGCCGGAGAAGGCGTCGATATGGCCGCCGACGACCTGCGTCATCGCCTCGCCGCCGCCGTCGAACGGCAGATACTTGATCTTGTTCAACGGTTTGATGCCGTCGGCGCGAGCCATCATCAAAACCTTGAGATGGTCCCATCCGCCGCTGGCGCTGCCGCCGGCGAAACTGACGCTGGAAGGCTTCTTCTCCATCGCGTCCAGCAAGTCCTCGAGGGTCTGGTAGGGTGAGTCCTTGCTTACCGCGATCACCCCGTAGTCAGCGCCGACGGTGCCGGCCCAGTTGACCATGTCGGCGTTCATGCCGGGGAACTGATGCTGGGCCAGGCGAGTGGTGGTCGAGGTAGACGCCGAAACGATGACGTCGTTCTGGCCGGCGCGCTTGGTCACCACGTGGGAGAACGCGACCCCACCGCTGGCCCCCGGCATGTTGGTGGTCTGGACGCTGCCGTCGATGGCGCCGATTTCACTCAGCACCTGCCCCACGCTGCGACAGGTGAAATCCCAGCCGCCGCCGGGATTGGCGGGTGCGATACAGTCGATCTTGCCGCTCGGACCGGCCGCCTGGGCCGACAGGGACAGCGTTGCCAACGCGAGCGCGGCGCAGAGTGCGGATGGCTTCAAGGACAGCAATTTCATGGCGTCTCCATTATTCTCTTTTGTAGAACCTGTTTCGACAGTGAAAATTATTCCGACGCGGGAACGGGGTCAATCTCGAAGCCCTGAATTGCGACTAAAGAATACTGTCAGAAGCTATAATGTTCTTTCAGATAGAACTTTTCAGCCCAGCGAGACGTCCGTCAGTCACGGAGACGGCGAAGCGGGACAGGCGATAGTCGACGGCGATAAAGGCGAGCCCAGGTTTTATCTCCGCGAAGGAAGCGTCAAACTAGCCTGGCGTGTAGCCGTGGTCGGAAGAGCTGGCGCTCGCTCGGTGTTTTGATGAGAACGCTGGGTCATCCCTTTTTCAGCGAAACGGTGTTTTATGGCGTTACGACAATCGATCCGTATCAACAAGTACATCAGCGAAAGCGGGATGTGCTCTCGTCGGGAAGCCGATCGCTTCGTGGAGCAGGGCAACGTGTGGATCAACGGTCGCCGAGCGACGACCGGTGACCAGGTAGTGGCGGGGGATCGGGTCAAGGTCAACGGCCAGGATATCGAGCCTCAGGAAGAGGAGGATCTGATCCTGATCGCGCTGAATAAGCCGGTGGGCATCGTCAGCACCACCGAGTCCAGCGAGAAGGACAATATCGTCGAGTTCGTCAAGCATGGCGCGCGTATCTTCCCCATCGGCCGGCTCGACAAGGACTCCCAGGGGCTGATCTTCCTGACCAACAACGGCGATCTGGTCAACAAGATCCTGCGCGCCAACAATCATCACGAGAAAGAGTATCAGGTGACGGTCAACAAGCCGGTCACCGATGAATTCGTCGACGGGATGCAACGTGGCGTGCCGATTCTGGGCAAGGTGACGAAGCGTTGTCAGGTACAGAAAGAATCGACGTTCGTGTTCACCATCACGCTGGTCCAGGGTCTCAACCGCCAGATACGCAGGATGTGTGAATACTTCGGCTACGAAGTCACTCAGTTGGTGCGTACTCGAATAATGAATGTCTCGCTCAAGGGCTTGGCGCTGGGTGACTGGCGCGATCTCACCCCAAAAGAGATTGATACGATTATCGCGTTGACGGAAAGTTCTGACGCCGCGCCGGAGAAGAGGCGGCCCGCCAAGCCCGACGCCGGTTCTCGCTCGGGTGCCGGCAAGACAAAATCGCCGGCATCCAAAAACCGTCAGAAATCGGCGCAACCTGGTGCCAGAACCGGTGCAAAAGCGAATTCAGGGGCAGGGGCCAAAACCGGCGGCAAAGCCGCCGCATCCAAGCCCCATCCCAGAGGCAAGAACGCCGCCAACGGCAAAGGGCGGCCCGGCCCCAAGAACGGTGCTGCGGGCAAGCCACATCCCAAAGCCAAAGCGTCCAGCGCGGGGAAACCTGGCGCGAAAGGCAAGGCGAGCGCCAAACCCGCCGGCAAGAACCGTTCAGGCAAGCCGGGCCCCGGCAGTCGTGCCAGGAACGCGCCTTCCAAGAAGCGTTAGGAAACGATTCCGTTAGGACCCGCCAGGCGATGGTTTTAACTAATGGCTTTCACGCCAGCCTTGGCGACCTGTACGTCCTGATCCGGCTTGACCCCGGAAACGCCGACACTGCCGATCACGTGGCCATCGTGAATCACCGGAACCCCACCAGCCAACAGCGCCGTCATCGGGGCGGTCACGAAGGCGGTGCGCCCATTATTGATCATATCCTCGAAGACCTGGGTTTCCTTGCGCCCGGTCGCCGCGTTACGTGCCTTTTCGGTCGCCACGCCGGCGCTGAACGGCGCGGCGCCATTCATGCGGCGCAGGCCGAGCAGGTGGCCGCCGTCATCGGCGACGGCGATGGTGACTGCCCAGCCCTGAGCTTCGGCTTCGGTCTGCGCGGCATCCAGAATGGCATTGACGTCGTTGAGTTCGAGTGCGGATCTAGTGAGCATCGGTCGTCCTTTCGAGAGAGTGCGTAGAGAGAGTACGTAGAGAGCGTACGTAGAAAGAGTACGCGTTGCGGGCTACCGAAAGCCGGTCGCCCTTGAGTCAGCTTGGTCTTAGGTCAGTCCGTCTTGAATCACTGGTCTCCAGGCATTCATCCACCAGTTCGATCCAGTGACGGACCGGTGTCCGACCGGCGCCGTTGAGATGGCTCTGGCAGCCGATATTGGCGGTGACGATGGTGTCCGGCGCCTGCGCTTCCAGTGCGTCCATCTTGTTGTCGCGCAGCCGCTTGGCCAAAGTCGGTTGGGTGATCGAATAGGTCCCGGCGGAGCCGCAGCAGAGATGGCCATCCTGCACCGGCGCCAGCGCGAATCCCAGCCGTGTGAGTACGGTTTCGACGGCACCGCCCAGTTTCTGCGCATGCTGAAGCGTGCACGGGCAGTGAAACGCCAGCCGCGCTGACGGATGCCGTTCTCCCAGCGCTTCCAGGTCCTCTTCCCGCAGGATCTCGACCAGATCCTTGGCCAGCTCGCTGACACGTCTGGCCTTGGTGGCGTACTCGGGGTCGTCGGCCAGCATTTCGCCATACTCCTTGACGAAGGCGCCACAGCCGCTGGCGGTCTGGACGATCGCTTCCACGCTGGCGGTACCCGCCTCACCCGTGCTCTCGATCAGCGACCACCAGGCATCGATATTGGCGCGCATGCGCTCGCGCCCGACGTCCTGGGCATTGAGATGAAAATCGATGGCGCCACAGCAGCCGGCTTCCCGGGCCGGCTTGACGCCGATACCCAGCCGGTCGAGCACCCGCGCCGTGGCGTCGTTGGTGTTTGGCGCCAGTCCCGGCTGCACGCAGCCTTCCAGGATCAGCATCTGGCGGGCGTGGCGGGCAGGGTCGGGGCGTTGGTGGCGAAGAGGTTGCCGCGGCGGCTGGCGGGCCGGAATCTTGTCGCGCAGATCGTGCGGCGCCAGCGGGCGAAACGTCTGGCCCAGGGCCAGCAGGGCCTGGAAGCGTTTGGGTTCGACCAGCGCCGTGCGCAGGCCCAGGCGCAGGGCGCGCTCGCCGGGCCGGCGGCCGACCCGGCGGTCGATTTCGGCACGCCCGATATCCAGCAGCTTGTGATATTCGACGCCGGAGGGGCAGGTGGTCTCGCAGCTGCGACAGCTCAGGCAGCGGTCCAGGTGCAACTGCGTCTCCTGGGTGACCTGTTCGTCGCCGTCTTCGCTCTCCAGCAGCTCCTTGATCAGGTAGATGCGCCCGCGCGGGCCGTCGCGCTCGTCACCTAGCAGTTGATAGGTCGGGCAGGTCGCGTTGCAGAAGCCGCAATGCACGCAGGTGCGCAGAATGCGATCGGCCTCGACGATATGCGGCTTCGTGCGGGCGGCTTCGGAGAAATGGGTCTGCATGGGGTAAAGGTCTCCTCACCACTCGGCGTAAAGCCGACCGGGGTTGAAAATCGCCTGGGGGTCGAGTCGGTTCTTGAGCTGGCGGTGATATTTGGCCAGGACCGGTGCCAGCGGCGTGAAAGGCGAATCGCCGCTGGCGCCGGGGGTGAATCGTGTGGCGTGACCGCCGGCGGCGATGGCGGCCTCGTGGATGTGGATGTCGGCCCGCGGGTCGCCCTCGACGCCGCTTCCCTCGGCACTTTTCAGCCAGCGCTGGGCGCCGCCCCAATCGACGAGCCAGTCGCCCTCGAGCGAAGGCATACGGGCCAGCGCCGGCAGCGACAGACGCCACAGGGTACGCTCGGCAACGGTATCGGCAGCGTCATCGACAGCGTCATCGAAGAAGGGCAGCCGCTGCTCGCGTAGCTGCTCCCAGAACAGCGGCTCTTCCGGTTCACCGCCAAGGCGCTGACGCGTGGCCGATACCGACCCTTCACCGCCTTCGAGGCGCACGTGCAGTGCCGTTCCATCGTGGGCGGCGCCGGTGATCGGCAAGGGTTCTCGACCCCAGGCCGTCAACCGATCAAGCGCTTCGGCCAGCGGCAGTTCGAGTCGCAGACAGGCGTGCGCCTGGGGGATGGGCAGCACCTTGAACGAGATCTCGGTCAGCACGCCGAGCGTGCCCTGGGCGCCGACCATCAATCGCGAGAGATCGTAGCCGGCAACATTCTTCATCACCTCGCCGCCGAAGCGCAGCAGCTTGCCATCAAAGGTAATGACGCGAACGCCGAGCACGAAATCGCGTACGGCACCGACCCACGGGCGACGGGGGCCGGAAAGCCCGGCCGCGACCATGCCACCCACCGTGGCGTTGTCACCGAAGTGCGGCGGTTCGAAGGCGAGGCGCTGGCCGTTGTCGGCGAGCACCCGTTCGAGATCGCGAAGCCGAGTGCCGGCGCGCACGGTCGCCACCAGCTCCACCGGATCGTAATGCACGATGCCGTGGTGGCCGGTGGTGGAGAGCGACTGCGCGGCATCGACCTGGCGACCGTAGAACGCCTTGGTGTCACCGCCGACGATTCGCAGCGTGGCTCGCTCGGCCTGGGCGCGCGCGACCTGCTCACAGAGCGCCTCGCTATCGTCGTTGCCCGCCAGCGCATCCGGCCCGGGTTCGTCCGCCGAGGTGTATTCCGGCCGCTGATCCTGCAGATGAGTCATGGGCGTGATTCCTGTTTCTGAAGCGGCGTGGCGCTATGCCTCGTATCAGAGCTTAAAATCTGGGCAGCTCGGGATGCGGCAGCTCACCGTGATGCACGTGCATGGCACCGAATTCGGCGCAGCGGGCCAGCGTCGGAATGTTTTTGCCGGGATTGAGCAGGCGGCGCTCGTCGAAGGCGGACTTCACCGCATGAAACAGGGTGATCTCGTCGGCGGCGAACTGGGTGCACATCTGGTTGAGCTTTTCGCGGCCGACGCCGTGCTCGCCGGTAATGGTGCCTCCCGCCTCGACGCACAGCTCGAGAATCCTGCCGCCGAGTGCCTCCGTGGCTTCGAGCTCGCCCGGCTGGTTGGCGTCGAACAGGATCAGCGGGTGAAGATTGCCATCGCCGGCGTGGAAGACGTTGGCGACCCGCAGTCCGTAATGCGCGGACAGTTCGTTGATGCCCTTGAGCACGCGCGGCAGTTCGCGCCGGGGAATGGTGCCGTCGATGCAGTAATAGTCCGGCGACATCCGGCCCACGGCGGGGAAGGCGGCCTTGCGTCCGGCCCAGAACAGCTGGCGTTCGGCATCGTCGCGGGCGAGCTGGATCTGGGTCGCGCCGGCGGCGTTGAGCAGCTCGCGAACCCGCTCGCAGTCGGCCTGCACGTCGACTTCGACGCCGTCCAGTTCGCACAGCAGAATCGCCTGGGCGTCGACCGGGTAGCCGGCGTGAACGAAATCTTCGGCGGCGCGAATTGCCAGGTTGTCCATCATCTCGAGGCCACCGGGAATGCAGCCGGCGGCGATGATGTCCCCGACTGCTCTGGCGGCCAGCTCGACGTCGTCGAAGCAGGCCATCAGCACCTTGGCCACTTCCGGTTTGGGCAGCAGCCGCACCGTGACCTCGGTGATCACCCCGAGCATCCCCTCCGAGCCCATGAACAGCGCCAGCAGGTCGTAGCCGGGAGTATCCAGCGACTCGCCGCCGAGGGTCATGCGCTCGCCCTCGATGGTGACGATCTCCACGCTCAGCACGTTATGGACGGTGAGGCCGTACTTCAGGCAGTGCACGCCACCGGCGTTCTCGGCGACATTGCCGCCGATCGAACAGGCGATCTGCGAGGACGGGTCGGGGGCGTAGTAGAGCCCGTAGGGGGCGGCCGCTTCGCTGATCGCCAGGTTGCGCACGCCGGGCTGAACGCGGGCGATGCGGGCATCGGCATCGACGCTCAGGATCTTGTTGAAGCGGGACATCACCAGCAGCACGCCTTTTTCCAGCGGCAGCGCACCGCCGGAGAGGCCGGTACCGGCGCCGCGCGTCACCACCGGCACGTGATGTTCGTAGCAGACCCGCATCAACGCCTCGACCTCGGCCAGCGTCGTGGGCATGGCCACCAGCATGGGCAGCACTCGATAGGCCGACAGCCCGTCGCATTCGAACGGGCGCAGATCTTCCTCGCGACCGAGCAGTGTCAACTGGGGGGCGACTGCCAGGATGGCCGCCATCAGCGCCGACTTGTCGACGTCGGCGATATCGCCATCGATGCGTTCGTCGTAAAGCAGTTCCATGACTTCTCCTGGAGCCGGTCGGCGGCAGGTACGGTTCGAAAGAATGGCGTTTGTGGAAGGGCTTTCCACATTGGCGATGCGATCATTCTGTGGAAGGCCGTCGTCGGGGGCTATTAGCCAAAAGCCCAACGAACGGATAAAGGGTCAGATCACGGGGCGATAAAGGTGTCGCGACGAGAGAGCGACTCCCGGCGGTGCCGGGAGTCGTGGGGAGCGGCGAGTCGGTGGCGATTCGCCGCCTTGTTCATTTTGGTTCTGTCTGTACGCGGTCAGCCGCCCATGAGGGGGTCTTCGAAGCCGAACACGTAGAACGCCAGCAGCCCGATGGTCCCCGCGAACAGGCAGTAGTAGATCGTCGGCAGGATCGTCTTGCGCAGCGTCGTACCCTCGCGACCCAGCAGCCCGACGGTGGCCGAGGCCGCCACCACGTTGTGGATCGCGATCATGTTGCCGGCGGCGGCGCCCACCGCCTGCAGCGAGATCATCATCGCAGTGGAGACGCCGAGCACTTCGGCGACATTGAACTGGAACGCCGCCAGCATCAGATTGGAGACGGTGTTGGAGCCGGCAATGAACGCACCGAGCGCGCCGACGGCCGGGGCGAACAGCGGGTAGATCTGGCCCACGCCATCGGCGACCAGCTGGGCCATGGCGACAGGCATCGAGACCAGGTCGGACTCGTTGACACCGGAGTTGATCAGGATCCGCACCATCGGAATCGTGAACAGCAGCACGAAACCGGCGCCGAAGATGGTCTTGGAGGACTCGGCAAAAGCGGCCTTGACCTGCGGGGCGCGCATGCGATGCAGGAAGATCGTGCAGATGACGGCGATCAGGATGATGCCGCCGGGCAGATACAGCCATTCGACGCTACCGGAGACGCCCTGTTCGCCCAGAATATTGCTCCAACCGGTACTGATCGACGACAGCCCCGCCTTGACCGAGGGGATGGTGCGCGAGATCACCAGCAGGATGGCGACGATGACGTAGGGCATCCAGCCGCGAAGAGTCGACATCGGCGCGCGGCCGGCGACATCGTCGACCTTGATCTCGATAGTGCCGATCCATTCTGCAGGCCATTTCGAGCGTTCCGGGAAGTCCCAGGTGTCCTTGGGCAGCAGGAAGCCCTTGCGCGCCGCCGGGACCACGATTGCGAGCCCGATCAGGCCGCCCAGCAGCGACGGGAATTCAGGCCCCAGAAATACGCCAACCAGCATCGAGGGCACCACGAAGCTGACGCCGACGAACAGCGCGAACGGCGTGATCGACAAGCCTTCGGTCCAGGAACGATTCTCGCCGAAGAAACGCACCATTACGATGACCAGAATCAGCGGCATGAACACCCCGATGATGCCGTGAGTAATGACGACTTCAGAGGTGATCAGGCGGAAATAGGTTTCCCAGGTCGAGCCGTTGGTGGTGAGCTGATCGGCAATCGCTACCTGATTCACGCCACCGGTGACACCGACCACGATCGGGGTGCCGACGGCGCCGAACGACACCGGCGTCGACTGCAGCATCATGCCGACGACCACGGCAGCCAGCGCCGGAAAGCCCAACGCCACCATCAGCGGGGCGGCCACGGCGGCCGGCGTACCGAAGCCGGAAGCGCCCTCGATGAAGCAGCCGAACAGCCAGGCGACGATCAGCGCCTGGACGCGTCGATCAGGGCTGATCCCGGAGAAACCGTTGCGGATCGCCATGATGCCGCCCGAGTGTTTCAGCGTGTTGAGCAGCAGGATCGCGCCGAAGATGATCCACAGCAGCGATACGGTCATGATCAGCCCCTGCAGCGTCGAGGCCAGCACGCGAGTCCCGGTCATGTCCCAGGCCAGCAGGGCGATCAGTACCGCGACGACGAACACGATCGGCATCGCCGTACGCGCCGCCATGCGGAAGCCGATCAGCAGAACCCCCGCCAGCACCAGCGGCAGGAAGGCGAGCAGAGAGAGCAGCGTTTGATCCATATCGAAAGCCCCTGTGTCGTTATTATCAGCTTCGTTTATCGCCAGGATGGCATCGCCGAGCAGCGACGAAACGCTCGATCCGCTCCGGTAGCCGGCGCAGCGATTGACTCGGAAGATAACCACAGGCGGTCTCCCTGCCAATCGTGGTCATCGGGTCTGACCTTTAGGCGGAGAGACCTGCAAGCGCTTTCCAAGTCATTGATCGGTAAAGGGTTGGAAACCTGTTGCAGGGGTGGAAACGGGAGCGGTTGGCGTTGGCGTTGCGACTAATGGACATCGCCGCCTCACCGGGAGGGTGAGGCGGCGATGATGTCGAGGCGGCGATGATGTCGAGGCAAGAAAAGACTGGCGACGGGTTCCGGGGAAACAGCCCGGCGCCAGAGCCGTCAGCCGGTGGCGAGCACACCGGTCTCGGCTTCGACCTGCTCGGTGGACATCAACTCGAGCGTCACAGGAATCGACTTGCCGGCGATGGTGTTGCTCTGCCGGTCCCGATTGGCCAGCGGAATCAGATCGTTGACTTCAGGGTAGTAGGCGCCGAGACAGTTCTCCGGCAGGTCGTAGGCGATGATCTTGAAGCCCGAGACCTGACGTTCAATGCCGTCGTCGCTCACCGCTCTCAAGGTGACCCGGTTGCCGGCTTCGAAACCGTGCTTCTCGATGTCGGCGGGGTTCATCATCAGCACCATGCGGGTGCCGTAGATATCCCGATAGCGGTCGTCATAGGAGTAGACCGTGGTATTGAACTGATCGTGCCCGCGGATCGACAGCAGCTGAAAATGGGCCGCGCCCGGTTCGGACGCATCTTCGGTGAGATGGTCGTCGGGAAACAGGAAGTTGGCCTTGCCGGAGTCGGTGTTCCAGATCCGATCGCGGGCGGCGATATCAAGATGAAATACACCCTTCGCTGCCAGACGTTGATTGAAATCGTAAAAGGTGTCCGGCTGCGTCGCCTCGATCTTGTCGCGGATGCGCGCGTAATCCTCGGCGAGCCACTCCCAGTCGACCTTGGCGTTGGGCGCCAAGGTCGACTTGCCGAGCCCGGCGACGATGGCGATCTCCGAGCGCAGATGCTCTGACGCCGGCTCCAGCGCGCCCTTGGAGCCCTGCACGTTGCACATGCCGTCTTCGATGGTGATGGTCTGCTCGACACCGGCCTGAACGTCCTTCTCGGTACGCGCCAGCGCCGGCAGCAGATAGGCCGCCTTGCCGTGAATCAGATGGCTGCGATTGAGCTTGGTGGCGATCTGGACGGTGAGCGGTATGTCGCCGACGTGGGCGGCGACGCGGGCCTGATCGGCGATCGCGCGGAAGAAGTTGCCGCCCATGCCGAGAAACGCATCGACTTCGTCACGCAGGATCGCTTCGCAGCAGAGCGACACGTCGTGACCGTGCTCGCGCAGACATTCGATCCCGAACACCTCGTCCATCTTCGACAGGAACGCCTCGCCGGACTTGTGGAAGATCCCCACGGTGCGATCGCCCTGGACGTTGGAGTGGCCGCGAACCGGGCAGGCGCCGGCGCCACGCCGACCGATATGACCACCCATCAGCAGCAGATTGAGAATCTGGTGGACGTTGTCGCCGCCGCGAATGTGCTGGGTGATGCCCATGCCCCAGCAGCAGATCACGCGCTCGGCCCGCATCCAGGCGCGGGCGGCTTCCTCGATCGCCGCCCGTTCGAGACCGCTGTGACGCTCGATGCGCTCCCAGGGCAGGCTACGGCAATGGTCGGCAAACGCGCTGAAGCCGTCGGTATGCATCGCGATGAAGTCGTGATCGATGACACCCTTGGCGCCGCTGGCTAGCGCCTCGTCATCGACCTCGACGATGTGCTTGCACATGCCCTGAATTGCGGCGATGTCGCCGCCGATGCGCACCTGATGATACTGCGAGCTGATCGGCACGCCGTGGTTGGTCAACATGTCCTTCGGCGTCTGCGGGTTGGCGAACTTGACCAGAGCCCGCTCGCGCAATGGGTTGAAGGTGATCACCTCGGCGCCACGCAGGCGGGCCTCGTGCAGCAGCCCCATCATCCGCGGGCTGTTGGTTCCGGCATTCTGGCCGAACAGGAAGATGCAGTCGGTATGTTCGAAATCGTCCAGTACCGTGGTCGCCTTGCCGACGCCGATGCTCTGGGGCAGCGCCACAGTGGTGGTCTCGTGGCACATGTTGGAGCAGTCGGGAAAGTTGTGCGTGCCGAGCATGCGACCGTACAGCTGCCACAGGAACGCCGCTTCGTTGGAGGTGCGACCCGAGGTGTAGAGTTCGACGCGTTTGGGGTCGAAGGACTTCACCCGCTCGCCAATCTCGCGAAAGGCGGTCTCCCAGTCGATCGGATCGTACTTGTCGGTCGCCGGGTTGTAGCGCAGCGGATGCGTCAGCCGGCCCTGCTTCTCCAGGGCGTGATCCGACCAGCCGTGCAGCTCGGAAACAGTGTGCTTGGCGAAGAATTCCGGCGTGGTCCGCGCGGCCGTTGCCTCCCAGGCCACCGCCTTGGCGCCGTTTTCGCAGAACTCCGCCGGGCCGGGTTTTTCCGGATTGGGCCAGGCGCAGCTGGGGCATTCGAAGCCGCCCTCGGGGTGGTTGATCTTGAACATCAGCCCGTTGCCCTTGAACGGCACCTTCTCGCGCAGGAAATGCGATTCGGTGGCCTGAATCGACTGCCAGCCACCGCCCGGCGCATCGTGTTTGCCCTGCTTGCCATGCAACTCGTCGTCCTTGAGTCGGCGTACCATGATCTACTCCTTCGTGACCGATCTGAGGTGGTAAACCCGCCGTGCTCCTGTCTGAAAAGTCCTGCCTGAAAAGGTGACTCGCAGGCTCACGGTATGACTGCTATCCGTAACAGTATGGCAACGATTTCCGATCTTCGCCGACGCGATGTGGATCGTCAGCGCGTGTTCCGGGTTTGACGGCTTACTCTCCCTTGGACATGCTGCGACCACTGCAGCGTGATAACTGTATCTGACGAGGAGTGTGACATGGGCCGCAAGATGTTCGATCTGTGCGGGCGCGACGAGCGTCTGCGATTCTCTCCCTACTGCTGGCGGGTCAAGTTTGCGCTGGCGCATAAAGGGCTCGATTGCGAATTCGTCCCGTGGAAGTTCACCGACAAGGAGGCGATCGCCTTCTCCGACCAGTCCAAAGTGCCGGTACTGGTCGATGGCGACCAGAGTGTCGTCGACAGCTACGAGATATTCCGCTACCTCGATCGCGTCTATCCCGACAAGCCGCTGCTGGGCGACGGGCCTGCCGCGGAGCGCGCGCGGTTCTTCAAGTTCTACGCCGAGCGTTCGCTGGCGCCGGGCGTGATGCGCACCATTCTGATGGACGTTTTCAACGCCGTGCATCCCGACGACCGCGAGTATTTCCGCACCACGCGTGAAAAGGCGTTCGGGCGCACGCTCGAGGAGATGCATTCGCCGAGTCAGGGACTGTCGATGCTCGACAAGGCCCTGGAGCCGATGCGTGGCCGGCTGGAGGAATCGCCATTCCTGGAGGGCGACGAGGCTGGCGCATCGGATTACCTGGTGGTGGGCGCGTTCATGTGGGCCCGGGTCGCCTCCGCTGCCGATCTGATCTCCAACGCCGACCCGGTCTACGCCTGGTTCCAGCGGATGCTGGATCTGCATGGCGGCATCGGCCGTAACGCCACGCGGATCGTCGATATCGACGGCGGCTATGCCAACTGATCGCGAGCTTTAGCCGGTTGCGCAGGGTTTTTTGGCCCGGCGGGCAGGGGAGGGTTGGACTCACAGCGAAGAGGCTTTTGAACGGCGCGGGGCGATGTCGGAAGACGCCGCCTCGCGCAAAGCCTATCCTGACAGCATCCGGCTTATCGCCGGGCGTCACGACAGGAGCCTGTGATGATCGATCTCTACTACTGGACGACCCCCAACGGTCACAAGATCACGCTTTTTCTCGAGGAAGCGGGTCTCGATTACCGTATTTATCCGGTCAATATCGGCAAGGGTGAGCAGTTCGCGCCTGAGTTTCTCGAGATCGCCCCCAACAACCGCATTCCCGCTATCGTCGATCGTGCACCGGCCGACGGTGGTCAGCCGCTATCGCTGTTCGAGTCCGGCGCGATACTCGAATATCTGGCCGACAAGAGCGGCAAGTTTCTGCCCAAGAGCGGGCGCCAGCGTTATCGCGTGCTGCAGTGGCTCAACTGGCAGATGGGCGGGCTGGGGCCGATGGCGGGCCAGAACCATCACTTCCGTCACTATGCGCCGAAGAAGATCGATTACGCCATCGAGCGGTACATGAATGAGACCTCGCGGCTCTACCGCGTCCTCGACAAGCAGCTCGACGCCAACGATTACGTCGCCGGCGACGACTACTCCATCGCCGATATGGCGATCTGGCCGTGGATCAAGCCGTTCGAGAAGCAGGGTCAGGATCTGGAGGATTACCCCAGCCTGCAGCGCTGGTTCGAGCAGGTCGGCAACCGCGAGGCGGTCAGAACCGCCTACGCCAAGGCGGAAGAGATCAACCCGCAGAACAATGTGGAAATGACCGACGAGGCGCGCAAACACCTGTTCGGGCGCCAGTAGCGCCGACGCCAGATTTGGCAACGTCGACGACAACCCCGGCCTTGGCCGGGGTTGTCGTTTTGCGGTCTAGCCGGCAAAAAATTCCCGGACCTGGCGAAACGCGGTCGAGAAATAGAGCTCGTAGGTGTCCTTCTCGACGAAGCCGATATGCGGTGTGGCCAGCACGCGGGGGTGGGCCTGGTAAGCGTTGGCACCGTCGGGTTCATTCTCGTAGACATCCAGCGCTGCCGCTCCCGGGCGGCCGGCGTCGAGGGCATCGAGCAGCGCACCGGGTCGGATCAGCTCGGCCCGGCTGGTATTGACCAGCAGCGCGTCGGCGCGCATGGCGGCAAGGTCCGCCGGCGTGATCATGCCGCGAGTGTCATCGCTGAGCTTGAGATGCAGGGTGATCACATCGCAGCGGGCGAGGAAGGCGTGTCGATCGGGCTCGAATTCGATCCCTAGTTCGAAGGCGCGCCCGGCGCTGCTTTCCCGACCATGCGCGACGACGTTCATGCCGAAAGCCTGGGCGTAACCGGCGATCAGACTGCCGATCTTGCCCAGGCCCCAGATACCCAGCATGCGCCCATGCACGGCATGGCCCAGCGATTCCGCTTCGAGACGCTCGTTGGTGCGCTGCCAGTCGCCCTCGGCCTGTCGGGTGAGATAGCCGCCCAGCCGCCGACAGCCGGCCATAATCAGCAGCCAGCTGAGCTCCGCCGGGGCGATCGGCGAACCGCCGCCGTCGCGAACGGCGATGCCCAGTTCCTCGCAGGCCTCGACGTCGATGGCCGAGGAGAGACGCCCGGTCTGGACCACCAGCTTGAGGTCCGGCAGCTGCGCCAGCAGTTCGCGGGTCAACGAGGTGCGTTCGCGGATCAGGATGATGGCGTCGCTCTCCGCCAGGCGCGCGGGCAGCGCCTCGTCTTCGAGATGTCGATGTTCGATGTCCAGGCGCACATCGCTGCCGTCTAGCTCGTGAGCGGCGTCGAGAAAGGCACAGCATCCCTGATAGTCGTCCAAGACCGTAACCGTTATCGACATGACAGCTCCTCGAGATGATGGCGTTTGCGCATTGTTGGCACTTTCGTCATCGGCTGTCGAGTCGCTTTCACCGTCTTCGATTGCCGGTTTTCGGTTCAGCTCTCTTCCCGCTCCAGGAACTTGCGTACCCGCTCGGTACTGGGGTTGGTGAAGAACGTCTCCGGGTCGGCCTGCTCGATGATCAGCCCCTTGTCCAGAAACACGACCTTGTCGGAAACCGCGCGGGAGAACGCCATCTCGTGGGTGACGACGATCATGGTGTATCCCTCGGCGGAGAGATCCTTGATCACCGCCAGCACCTCGCCGACCAGTTCCGGATCGAGTGCCGACGTCGGCTCGTCGAACAGCATCACTTCCGGCTGCATCGCCAGCGCCCGGGCGATCGCCACGCGCTGCTTCTGGCCGCCGGAGAGGGTGCCGGGATAGGCATCGGCCTTGGCCGACATGCCGACCTTTTCCAGCAGTTCGCGAGCGTGAGCTTCGGCCTCGGCTTTCGATTTACCCAGCACGTGGATCGGCGCTTCGGTGACGTTGTGCAGCACGTTGAGATGCGGCCAAAGGTTGAAGCTCTGGAAGACCATGCCGGTACGGGCGCGAACCCTGGCCAGCTCGCGAACCGGCATGGGACGCCCGGCATCGTTGACGCCGATGCGCTGGCCGCCGATGTGGATGCTGCCGCGGTCGGGCTGCTCCAGCCAGTTGATGCAGCGCAACAGCGTCGATTTACCGGAGCCGGAGGAGCCCAGGATCGTCACCACGTCGCCCTCGCGCACCTCCAGATCCACGTCGCGCAGGACCTCGACGCCGTCGAAACTCTTTGAGAGATGGCGGATCGAGACTGCGGCTCGCTCGCTGCGGGCTGCGCCGGTCGCGGTTTGTTCAGACCTGACTCTTTCGGATGTGTTCTTCTCAAACATTATCGAATCCCCGTTTGGCGCTGAAACGGCCGCACTGTTTGACGATGATCTCCATGACCACGCTGACCGCCCAGTAGAAGCCGATGACCACGATGAAGGCCTCGGTGGGAATGAAATAGGTTCCCGACAGGCTGTTGGCGGCGGCGGTGAGCTCTCGCACGGTGATGATCACCAGAAAGGCGGTGTCCTTGAGCGCGTAGATCAGCTGGTTGCCCAGCAGCGGCCGGGTCTGCATCACGATCTGGGGCAGAATCAGGCGGAAGAACATCTTGCCCTTGGTGAAGCCGTGGGCCTTGGCGGCTTCGACCTGACCGGGCGGAAAGGTCAGCCGCGCGCCGCGGAATATCTCGGCGAAGTAGCAGCCGTGGTAGACCGCCAGTGCCCCGACGCCGGACCACCAGGCATCGAGGCGAATATCGAACGCCGGCAGGCCGTAGTAGAGCAGATAGGCCAGGATCAGAAACGGCAGCATCCGCATGCCGTCGATGAATACCCGCAGCGGCACGGTCAGGCGAGGGCGGCTGCCCTCCAGCAGATAGAGCATGCCGCAGCCGATCAGGAATGCAGCGCTGATCGACAGGCCGAAGATCTCCATCGTGCTGAAGAACCCGCTCCAGAACTGATCGCGAGCGCTCCACAGAATTTCCCAGTTACTCATGGCGCCTCCGCAGCGTTTCGTTCCACCGCTTCTGTCGTCGTGGTCTCATCACACCGCCAGCCGATTGGCGCGACGTTCGGCAATTCGCTGCAGCCAGACCAGACAGCCAATCGCGGCCATGTAGAGCGCGCAGGCGACCAGAATCGGTGGCAGAGGTTCGTAGGTGACGGCCGAGATGCGATTGGTGACCCGGGTCAGGTCGACGATCCCGATCACCGCGATCGCCGGGCTGCCCTTGATCAGAAACGACATCTCGTTGATCAACCCGGGGAGGCTGGTGATCATCATCTGCGGCAGCATGATGCGGCGGAACGTGACCCACGGCGTCATGCCGGCGGCCATGGCCGCCTCGCGCTGATCGCGGGAGAAGTTGCGAAAGGCGCTACGCCAGATTTCGGCGTTGAACGCCGTGGTGTTGAGCGTCAACGCCAGGATGCCGGCCACGTTGCGGTCGAGATTGATGCCGAAGGTCGGGGCGCTGAGAAAGATGAACAGCGCCAGCGTGACCAGCGGCGTGGCGCGCGCCAGGCTGATGTAGAGCACCAGGATCTGGTCGACGACGGGAATGCGGGCGAGGCGGATCAGGGCCAGCATCAGGCCGGCCGTCACCCCGATGACGATGGAGACGCCGGAAATCCAGACGGTCGTCCAGGCGCCTTCCATCAGCATGTGCCAGGCACTGGCATTCATGGGCGGCTCCCGAGGGCTTGAGAACGGGGGAGGCGCCGCGCGAACCCGCGGCGCCAAGGATGTTACGTGTCAGGCGCTGTGACGTGTCAGGCGATGCGGTATGTCGTGCGACCTGACGATCGGGCCACCTGGATCAGTCGTCCAGCCCCGCCAGCTCGTGGAACTGCTCGACGCTCTTTAGCGGCTCGTCGGGGAGGTCGGGGAAGCTCTCGCCAAACCATTTCTCCTGCAGTTCGGCCAGACGGCCGGTCTCCTTCATGTGATCCAGGAACTTCGTCATGTAGGCGAGCAGTTCCGGGCTCGACTTGGGGATCGGCCAGGAAACGTAGCCGGCACCGGAAACCGCCGGGCCCTTGGCAAAGACGTCCGGCTTGGAGGCCACCAGCGTGTTGACCGGCACCGCCGAATCAATCACGAAATCGAGACGGCCGTTGGCCAGGTCGGCGAAGGCTTCGGGGTAGGATTCGTACTGCACTACCTCACCCAGCTCGCCGCCGTCGTCCTCGAGCATCTTCTTCAGCTCCGGCAGCCGCGATAGCAGCACGCTGCCCGCCTGAACGCCCACTTTCTTGCCGCTGAGGTCGTCGACATCGCTGATGCTGTCGTCGTCGGCGCGCTTGATCGCGAAGTGCTGGGCGGAGGCATAGGGCGGGGTGTAGTTGAATACCCGAAGGCGTTCATCGGAGACCGACGCGCCGGTCAGCGCCATGTCGTACTGGCCGGTGGAGACGGCCGCCAGCAGGCCGGTCCAGGGCAGAATGTCCTGCTTGACGTCGAAGTCAGCGTAGTTGCGCAGCTCCTCGAGCATGTCGGTGTTGAAACCCTTGGCGTTGCCATCCTCGATGAAGTTGAACGGCGCGTAGTTGTCCTCCGTCGCCACGCTCAGATAGCCGCGGCTTTCGATTTCCGGCAGGTCGGCGGCGAAGGCCGTCAGCGACAGGGTCGACAGAGAAAGTGCCATCAGCGTGCCGGCCATGGCCTTGGCAGCGAGACGTGGCAGCGGGAATCTGGCGGTGGGTTTGCGGTTCGGGAAGCGCATCATGAAGTACACCCTCTCATTGTTGTTGGTGTCGGTGATTGATCGTGATGATTGGTCGTGACGATTGCGTACCGATGATCCCACCCTAAAGAATCCGGGAGCGGTTGCTGTAGAGCCAGTTGATGAGCATCGGCTGGCCAGACCGGCGTTGCCGCCGGCAAATCAGGCGAGCGCTTTCAGCGCCGTGATCAGCGCATTGAAGGAATCGCCGGCGAGGCCGATCCCCACCAGTTGGCTGGCACCCGGGCGTGGCGCAGAGAGCGTCCATTCGGCTCTCCCGCCGCTCCACTGGAACACGTAGTGCCGGCCGTCGGCCTGAAGGAAGCCCTTGGCTCGCGCCAGGCCATCGGCATGCTCGGTGAGCAGAGACTCCAGCGTTTGCCGTGACAGCGAGGAGGGAAGCGCGATCGCGAAGCGCTGCCAGTCGGGGTCGCGATCATCGGCGGTGGGGCGAAATGTCGGCGGTCGCACGGGCGCGGGTTTCGGTGGCCTCTCGGCGCTGGAATCCACGCTGGCATCGGCGTGGGCGACCTGGGCATGGAGGTTGAGCGACTGCAGCCGACGCATTAGCCCTTCGCGTTCGGCATCGTCGAGATCGTCGCCGCGATTGAGCGAGAGCGTGTCGGCGCTGGCAATTTGGTCGGCCACCAGCTCGCCGACGCGACTGTCACCGAGGCGCTGCGCGAGACTGGCCAGATCGACCAGGGTGACGATGCGAGCCAGGCGGAAGCGGCGTGCCACGCGGATCATGTCGGCGATGCGGCGAGGCCGGGCCACGCCGCTGGTTTCGATGATCAGCGCCGCTGGCGGCTCCGGCCAGCGGCCAATGCGCGACAGCTGGGTGCCCAGCTCGTCGCTCAGCGAGCAGCACAGGCAGCCGCTGCTGAGCTTGAGCAGGCGCTCTCCGGCGTAGTCGATCAGCTCGGCATCGACATTGATGGTGCCGAAGTCATTGACCAGCACCAGCGTGCCCGGTGCCACGCCGTCGCGCAGGTAGGCGTTGAGCCAGGTGGTCTTGCCGGCGCCTAGATAGCCGGCCACCAGTATGACCGGGATCGGTCCGGCGTCGGGTTCAGACATTGTCGAAGACGCGACCACCGACGACCGTCGCGGCGACGCCGATCGAGGCCAGCCGCGCCAGCGGCACCTCGCGCGGGTCCTCGTCGAGCACCGCCATGTCGGCGAACTTGCCCACCTCCAGGCTGCCGACGCGGTCGTCCAGCTTGAGGGTGTAGGCCGCGTCCAGCGTGATCAGGCGCAGCGCGCGTTCCACGCTCAGCGCCTCGTTGGGCCCCAGCACTTCGCCGCTGGCGGTCTGACGGGCGACGGCGCACCACGCCGTGAACAGCGGCGCCAGCGGCGTGACCGGGGCATCGCAGTGGGCGGCGATGGGGATGCCCAGGCGATCTGCCGAGGCCAGCGGTTCGAGACGCTGGCAGCGCTCGAAACCCAGCGTGCGCGAGCGGTGAATGTCGCCCCAGTAGTAGAGATGATTGGCGAACATGTTGAGACACACCCCCAGCCGCGCCGCGCGTTTCAGCTGGGCGTGGCCGATGATCTGACAGTGCTGCAGGGTGTGGCGATGATCGGCTCGCGGCCACAGCTCCAGCGCCGATTCGATGGCGTCCAGCATCAGCTCGACGGCCTCGTCGCCGTTGGTGTGGATATGCAGCTGCAGCCCGGCCTGATGATAGCGCTGCACGATCTCGGTGAGGTATTCCGGCTCGGCATTCCACATGCCGTTGGGCGAGCCGTCGTGATAGCCCGGCCATTTGAGGCGCGCGGTGTAGCCCTGGATCGAGCCGTCGGTCATCAGCTTGACCAGACCGAAATGTAGTTTGTCGCTGCCCAGCTCGCGGCAATTCAATACCCGGTCGATGCCGGCTTCCGGCGTGTAGGTCAACGCGCTCATCGCCGGCGCCAGGCGCATCGGAACGTCGTCCCGGTTACAGGTGCGCTGCATGCTCCCGATGCCTTCGTCGCTCAGCGGGTTGTAGAGGTCGGTCAGGGTGGTCACCCCGTGACGCTGGCCGATGCGCGCGTAGCGCTCGAGTGTCGCTTCCTCGCTGCCGCGATCGAAGAGGTCGAGGTCGAGCGTGTCGAAGATCGCGAACATCGCTGCCATTTCGCGCAGCTCGCCGTTGGGGCGGCCGTCGTCGAAGGTCACCACGCCCTCGATATCGGCGTGAGACTCGAGTCCGGAAAGGCGCAGCATGGCGCTGTTGACGGTCATCATGTGCAGGTTGGCATGGATGACGACGATCGGCCGTTCGGCGTCGACGGCGTCGAGGTCGTTGCGATCCAGGCGGCGATCCGGGAAGTAGATCGGATCGAAGCCCCAGGCGATCAGCGGGGTTTCCGACGGGAGCTTGCCAACCTGTTCGCCAAGATGGCGCTGTAGCGCGGCGATGTCGGTCAGCCCTGGCCAGGTACGGCCGTCGGGGTCCTGTCGGGGAAAGAAGCCAGCGTAGGGATACTCCCACAGCACGCCTTCGAGCGCGTGGCTGTGGCCCTCGACGAAGCCGGGCAGAATGACCTTGTCGGCGAAGCGCTCGTCGAGTTCGTAGTCACCCAGATCCGTCAGCGTTTCCAGCGAGCCGACCCCCAGAATCCGGCCATCGAGCACCGCGATATGGGTGGCTTCCGGCTGCGAAGGGTTCATGGTCACAATGCGCCGGGCGGCAAAGATACGATGGCTCATGAGGGATTGGGCTCCTGAATCGGTGCGGTGCGGTTGCCCCGGCTGCGCTGCCATTTGAGCAGCAGCGGAATGCAGAACAGCATCAGTATCACGTAGCCGCCGAAGATCGCCAGATAGCTCCAGGCGCCGAGTGAGGGCGCAATCGGGGCGACGAAGAACAGCGTGGGAATATTGACCACGATGATCGCGATGTTGAAGAACGCCAGTTCCTTGGGCACCGAGGTGCTGAAGTCGGCATCCAGCATGCGCAGCAACAAAAGCCCAGTGCCGGTGGAGCCACAGCAGCAGCCGAAGGCGGTGACGGCGCGTTCCGGACCCAACCGACCGCTGAGCCGACCGATCGCCATCGCGCCCAGGAAGGTCACCAGCGTCACCGCGATCGCGATGAGCAGAATCGGCACCAGCAGGGCGGAGAGCACGGCGATCTGGATGCTCATCAGGGTGGCGACGACCATGAAGTCCACCGACCCGCTGGTGATGCGCTTGAGCGTGTCGTCGTCGACCTTGTGGGTCCAGCCAAAGCGGTCGATCGCCATGCGCATCAGCACGCAGACCGTCAGGCCGTGGATGAAGAACAGGTTGTAGCTGAAGAACACCGATAGCACCTGACTGCCTGCCACCAGCGGCTGCATTGCGCTCAGCCATACATAGGTAATGACATACGCCACGCCCAGCAGGCCCAGATGCCAGGCCAGCGAGTCGACGGTGCCGGAGTGCGAGACCTGCTTGCCGGCCGAAGGCTGGGTCTCGGGCGTGTGAAAGCCGCGAACGAAATCGTCGTCGAGTGTCGAATTGCGGTTGGCGTTGAGCCCCCGCTTGAGAAAGTAGCGTGCGGCCGGCACGCCGACGACGAAAGCGGCCACGAAGCCCAGCGACGCGAAGATCACGCCGACCTGCGCGGCGTTGGCGATGCCGTAATCGTTCTCCCAGATCGTGCCGTAGGTCAGTGCTTGGCCCGGCCCCTGGGTAAATCCATGGGTGACGATGGCGCCGAGCAGCGGGCTGAGATCGCTGCCAGTGACGAGGTCGTAGCCCGCCATCAGGCCGTAGCCGATCACCGCCTGAGCGCCGAGACTGGCGGTCCAGATCAGGGTCAACCACAGCCCGCCACCGACGATACCCTGACGCTGTTCACCCGCGGCCGGCTTGGGGCTACCGGTCAGACACAGCGACATGAAGCTCAGGGTGAAGAAGTGGAAGGCCAGCGCGGTGAAATCCGAAGGGCCATAGCCGGGAATCAGCCCCGCAGAGAGCCCGACGAAACCGATGATGCCCGCCACGATACTGCCGGGAATCAGGCTGGCACGCAGCCAGGGGAGGCGGCTTCGCAGCAGGCTGCCGACAACCAGCAGGGCGGCGATCAGCGCAAAGGCGATGACGCCATGGAAAGTGCTGCCCATGATGTAGTCCTCGTGATTGACGTTGTTATGGTCGGGTCATGCGAAATCGTCGAGTCATACTAAAGTTCGGGTGCGTGGCACTACAGGACAGATTTCCGATCTCGTCGAGACAGGCCTTGAGGCCGATTTTTCGGGACCTTGCCACAGACACAGACTCAGGTCTCGAACTGCGGCACCGAGAATAGCGTAGCGAGTCGGTGAAGTGGCTGGTCGACGAAAAAGGAACTGGCGCAAATCTTGCAGCGTATGGAGTTCAGCCACGGGGCGGGACTCGGCATGCTCGATCACTACTTTCATCTCGATTTCGATATTCAGCGTGGCCTGCAGGAACAGCTGCGCGAGGCGCTGCTGGATGCCATTCATACCGGAACGATTCCCGCCGAGGAGGCGCTGCCCTCGTGCCGCAAGCTGTCGCTGCAGCTGGGGATTTCGCGCAATACGGTGGCACTGGTCTACGAAGGGCTGGTGGAAGATGGCTATCTGATCAGCCGGCCGCGCAGCGGTTACTACCTGCACGATGCCTATCAGGAATCCGGCGCCTGCCACGAGTCCGATGCCCTCGAATCGGGCCGAAGAATGGGCGACGAAGTCGTGGATGCACCAAGCTGGGGCGGCCGGTTCACCCATCGGCCCAGCCATCTGCAGGGCGTCCTGCGCCCCGGCAACTGGATGAACTACGAATTTCCCTTCGTTTACGGCCAGCTCGATACCCGGCTGTTTCCCCTGGAGCAGTGGCGCGAGACATCGCGACGGCTGCTGGGCGGACGGCGCGAGCGCCATTGGCTGAGCGATCGCTACGATCAGGACGATCCGATGCTGGTCGAGCAGCTGCGAACCCGAGTGCTGCCCAAGCGCGGCATCCATGCGCGCAGCGACGAGATCCTGATCACCCTCGGCTCCCAGAACGCGCTGTTTCTGATCGCCCAGCTGCTGTTCGATGCGCGGACGCGGGTGGCGATGGAGAACCCCGGCTATCGCGAAGCCGCCAACGTCTTCCTGCGCCAGGGGGCTCAGCTCAGTTATCAGCCGATCGACGGCGAGGGCATGTGCCTGGACGCCGCGGCCGCGAAGAGCGATTACCTTTACGTGACGCCCAGCCATCAGGGACCCACCGGGGTGACCATGAGTCGGCGGCGGCGCGAGGCGTTGATCGAGCAGATCCAGCGTCGCGATCAGATTGTGCTGGAGGACGACTACGATGCCGAAGTCAATTTCGATCGCCACGCCCAGCCGGCATTGAAGGCGAGCAGGGCCGGCTCCCGTGTGATCTACATGAGCAGTCTGTCGAAGCCGCTATCGCCGGGCCTGCGGCTGGGCTACGTGGTGGCCGACGCCGAACTGATCGAGGAGCTTCGCGCCCTGCGCCGGCTGATGTATCGCCACCCGCCGACCGGGCTACAGCAGCAGCTGGCGCAGTTTCTGTCCCAGGGGCATTACGACCGTTATCTCAGGCTGTTCGCCGACGAGATGCGTCATCGCTGGGAGATCATGGATGCCGCCATCGGGCAGGATCTACCCGCCTGCCGTCGAGTCGGCGGCGACCATGCCAGCGTGTTCTGGCTGGAAGCCCCCCAGTCGGTCGATACCCAACGGCTGGCGTGGCAGGCCGCGCAGCATGGGGTGCTGATCGAGCCCGGTTTCCAGCACTTCTTCGATCAGGCCCCGCCGCGTAACTTCATGCGCCTGGGGTTCGGCGCCATCGATGCCGAGCACATCGCGCCGGGCATCAGCCGATTGGCCCGCGCTTTCGGTTAGGCAAGCCTCTTGCGCGCATTCAAACGCCTGCGTTCATCCAGATGACGGCGACCGGCATGTCGCCGGTCGCGTGTCTGTGTCTGGTCTTATGAGACCGATCAGCCAGCCGCAAACTCGCCCAGCACCTGATCGAGAATGCCCAGACCCTCGGCGACTTCCGCTTCGCTGACGATGCACGGCGGTACGACGTGGATCCGATTCTCGACCACGAACGGCAGCAGGCCCTTGGCGATCAGCGCGTTCTTGATCACCCCCATCTCCTTGGCCGGTAGCGGCGTGCGGGTGTGGCGATCGCTGACCAGCTCGAGGGCGTGGAAGACACCGAGGCCGCGGGTTTCGCCGACGATGGCGTGATCCTTCACGAGTTGCTGGAGCCCGGCGGCCAGCGAGCCGTTGCCGACACGGTCGGCATTTTCCACGATGCCTTCGTCGCTCATGGCATCCAGCGTGGCGACGATCGAAGCCATCGCCAGCGGATGGCCCGAATAGGTCAGGCCGCCGAAGAACATGTGATCGTCGAAATGGCGGCAGATCGCGTCGGAAATGATCACCCCGCCAGCCGGCACGTAGCCGGAATTGACGCCCTTGGCGAACACGATCAGATCCGGCTTGGCGCCGAAATGCTCGAGGGCGAACCAGCGTCCGGTGCGGCCGAAGCCGGCCATGACCTCATCGAAGATCACCAGAATGCCGTATTGATCGGCGAGCTTACGCACGCCTTCGAGATAGCCCTTGGGCGGAATCAGCACGCCGGCGGTGCCGGGAATCGACTCCAGCAGGATCGCGGCGATGGCGGTCGGCCCCTCGCACTCGATCACTCGTTTGAGATGCTGCAGCGCTCGCTGGCACTCCTCTTCTTCGTTGCCGGCCCAGAAGTCGCTGCGGTAGAGGAACGGGTTGAAGAAGTGAGCGTGTCCGCGGGCGAATTCGTTAGGAACGCGGCGTGGATCGCCGGTAGCGACGATCGCCGCGCCGGTATTGCCATGATAGGAGCGATAGGCAGACAGGATCTTGTCGCGGCCGGTGACGCTGCGCGCCATGCGCATGGCGTTCTCGTTGGCATCCGCGCCGGCGTTGGTGAAGAACACCTTGCCGAAGCCGGATGGCGCGCGTTCGAGAATGCGCCTGGCCGCTTCCCCGCGGGCCAGGTTGGCGTGCGCCGGGGCGACGGTGGTCAACGTCTCGGCCTGGGCCTGGATGGCGGCGATCACTTTGGGATGCTGGTGACCGATGTTGGTATTGACCAGCTGGCTGCTGAAATCCAGATACTCCTTGCCGGCATAATCCCATAGCCGGCAACCCTTGCCCCCCGCAATCACCATCGGCGACAGATTGCCCTGCGTCGACCACGAGTGGAACACGTGCTGGCGATCGAGCTGGTGGACGTACTCATTGGACACGTCTTTGCGGGTGATGGTGTCGGTCATGGCGGAGTTCCTGCTGTTGAGGGTGGCTGACTAATATCCGGTTGCCGAAGCGTGTCGGGTTGCTGGCGTAGGTCGACGGCTAGACGACGAGCAGATCAGGAGAAAAAGGGCCGACGCCTCCGGTCGAACGCGACAGCTCTGGCGATGATTTCGATATCCTGATTCAAGACTAGGGGGCGAGGATCGAATCGCGTAGAGCCAGAATTCAGCGGCGGTCGTGACAGTCGCGTGCTGAGTCGCTCACCAGGCTATGTCGTAAGGGCGGCGCGGCGATGTCCCGCTGCGGGGAGGAAACTGGCTCTACCCCGGCGCCGGGTGGCTGGTTAGGGTTACGGCTCGCGGCGTGAAGCGCCGTGGACGCTCGAAACCCACAGGCCAGCGGAGGAGTCAGCAGTATGATGTCATCGGTGCCCCAGCTGTGGCCGGCCATCGGTCTGGCGTGCTTTGCCGGACTGGTCAGGGGATACTGCGGGTTCGGCTTTGCCATGCTGCTGGCTCTGGGGCTGACGTTGTTTTTGCCGCCGATCGAAGCCGTGCCGTTGGCGTTGCTGCTGGATTTGGTCACCAGTGCCGGGCTGTGGCGCCGCGCCGTTCGGCTGGCCGACTGGCGACGCCTTCAACGGCTACTTTGTGGCATGGTAGTGGCGACCGGGGTCGGCGTGAGCCTGATTGCGACGCTGCCGGCCGCGCCGATGCGGATTGCGGTCGCCCTGCTGGCGCTGGCCGGTGCGTCGGCCCTGCTGCTGCGGCGTGAACCACGCCCGGACATGGGCGAGATCGAATCGGGCCCGACCGGACGCGAAGCGAAGGGAGGCGGCTGGCCGAGCGTGATGGCCGGCGGCGTTTCCGGGCTGTGCATGACGTTGGCCTCGTCCGGCGGGCCACCGTTGATGCTCTACCTGCTGCATCAGCGCCTGCCGCCGGTGGGCTTGCGAGCCACGGCGATCCTGTTCTTCGCCGCCAGCAGCAGTGCGTCGCTGGTCGGATTGGGCCTGGCCGGCGAGTTGAGCCGTGAAACGCTGGCACGGGCTGCATGGCTCCTGATACCGGCACTGATCGGCAATCTGCTGGGGCAATGGGTGTTCGAGCGCTCGAAGCCACGCTCGATGAAAGTGACCGTGGCGCCGCTGCTGATAGCGCTATCGGTCTGGGTGCTGGTTCGGGAAGCGCTTGCTCGTTGAAGGCGCCCGGAATCAACGCCGCCGATAAATGACGGGTGCGGATAAGCACCCGTTCCATCGAAGTCTGACGAGGAGAATATCGTGAACGATGTCGTTTTCATTACCGGGGCCACCTCCGGATTCGGTCGCGCCGCTGCCCATCGGTTTGCTCGTGCCGGCTGGTCGCTGGTGCTGTCCGGGCGTCGCGGCGAGCGGCTCGATGCGCTCAAGGCCGAGCTGTCCGACAAGGTAGACGTGCACACCGTGGTGCTGGACGTGCGCGACGACGAGGCCGTGCAGCGGGCTGTCGATGCGCTGCCGGAAGCGTTCAAGCGCGTGCGTACGCTGATCAACAACGCGGGGCTGGCGCTGGCGCCGCAGCCGGCACAGAAGGTGGCGCTGAAGGACTGGCATACGATGATCGATACCAACGTCACCGGGTTGGTCAACGTCACCCATGCGCTGCTGCCGACGCTGATCGAAGTCGGTGAAGGGGCGACGATCGTCAACGTCGGTTCCATCGCCGGCCAGTGGCCCTATCCGGGCAGCCATGTCTACGGCGCGTCCAAGGCGTTCGTCCAGCAGTTCAGCTACAACCTGCGCTGTGATCTGCAAGGGACCGGCGTGCGGGTGACCGATCTGGCACCGGGCATGGCCGAGACCGAGTTCACCCTGGTGCGCACCGGCGGCGATCAGACGGCTTCCGACAAGCTGTATAACGGCACCACCGCACTGACCGCCGAGGATATCGCCGAGCAGATGTTCTATATCTCGACCTTGCCGGCGCACATCAACTTCAATCGTCTGGAAGTGATGCCGACGCGTCAGGCCTGGGCGGCTTTCGCGGTCGATCGCGACGACTGATGGTGGTCCGGGAGCCGGCGCGGTAACGTGCCGGAGAGCGGGCCGGCGAGCGTGCCGGCGAGAGGACATACGCAAGAGGCCCGAGTCTGTCATTGACAGGCTCGGGCCTCTTTTTTAGGCGCTTATTCCAAACGCTCTGGCATCACGGCTGGCCAGATGCCAGGCGATGAAGCTAGACACTGGGGTTCTGCTCGATGCCCTGAACGTACCAGGGAGAGCCATCGCGCAGCGCGCGCTTCAGATGCCAGGTCTCGTTGAACTCGGTCTCTTCACCGTTCTCCTCGAGCACGCCATGGAACAGTACGGTCGCTTCGGCTTCGTCCTTGATCTCCTGCACGCTGCCCAGTTCCGCGAACAGACGCACGATCTCGGTGCGGTTGTTGGCCGGCTGCGCCATGCGCTCCGCCTTCAGCAGATTGTAGAGCTCGGGGGTCACATACTCCTGGATCTGGCTCAGGTCGTTGTTGTCCCAGGCGCGCTGCAGGGTAGTGAAATGCTCCTTGGCACCGGTCAGGAAGCGTTCGCGGTCGAACCACTGCGGCTCGGTGGCGATGCCGCCGGTGCTCGTTCCGGTGGCGTTGCCGCCCATGAACGCGGACGGCTGCGACCGGGTCTCTAGCGGCTGAGCTTCCTGCGATGCGTCGCGCGGCTGACCGCCGTCGCGATGGCCGGCCGGGGCATGGCGTCGACGCCCCGCAATGAGCCGGAAGGCGATGAATGCCACCAGCGCGATCAGCAGCATGTCCATCATCCGGAAGCCGTCGAAGGCACCGCCGAAGAACAGCGATGCCAGTAGGCCGCCCGCCAGCATGCCGGCCAGCGGCCCGGCGAAGCGCGACAGGCCGGCGCTCGGCTGACGCGGCGGCGCGGCAGCGTTGCTGCGGGTCGTGGTCGGCTGCTGTACCGAGCGCGAGTAGGAGCCGAAGCTCTTGCCGCCGCCCATTCGGCGGGCTTCGGCGTGATCGACCGCGGCACCGAAGCCGAGCAGGCCGACCATCAACATGACGAGCAGATGCCGCATGGCGTTCTCCTGAAAATCATCGTTATCCGGGACGAGTGCCGGCTTCTCGATCGGTATCGATCAGATGCACTCGTTACTGCGAGCATTATTGCAGACCCTCATGAATGGAAGCTGAACGAATCGGCGTGGGACCGGATTCTTTAGTCGGGGTCGTTCAACCTCGGCCATTCAACCTCGGCCATTCAGTCACGGCTGTTTAGTCACGGCTGTTCAGTCACGGTCCTGCTCGCGCCGACGGAAGACGGGTTTGCCCGGTTTCGATTGGTCCGGCGCGTAGCGATATCCGGCGACGTCGAACCCGGTCAGTGCCGCGGGCTTGTCGATCCGTTCACGGATCAGCCAGGCCGCCATCAGCCCGCGGGCCTTCTTGGCATAGAAGCTGATAATCTTGAACTGGCCGTTCTTCTCGTCCTGGAATACCGGGGAGACGACTTCGGCCTCGAGCGTCTTGAAGTCGATCGCCTTGCTGTACTCGTTGGAGGCGAGATTGACCAGCGTCGAACTGCCGCTGGCGGCCACCGCCTTGTCCAGATCCTGGGTCAAGCGATCCTGCCAGTAGGCATACAGGTCCTTGCCGGCGGCATTCTCCAGACGGATCCCCATTTCCAGCCGGTAGGGCTGGATCAGATCCAGCGGTCGCAGCATGCCGTAGAGCCCGGACAGGATCCGCAGGTGGTCCTGAGCGAAGGCGTTGTCAGCCTTGCCGAAGCTGGCCGCTTCCAGGCCGACGTAGACGTCGCCCTGGAAGGCCTGCGCCGCGGGCTTGGCATTGTCGAGCGAAAACGGCGTCTTCCAGTCGGCATAGCGGGCGGCGTTGAGCCCGGCGAGCTTGTCGCTGATGCCCATCAGTTCCGACAGCTGCTGGGGAGAGTATCCACGCAGGATGTCGATCAGTTCCCGGCTCAGATCGAGATAGTCGGGCTGGGTGACGGCGGATGTCGTCGAGGGTGTCTCGAAGTCCAGCGTCTTGGCCGGAGAGAGGATACTGAGCATGGCGTTGCCTACCGTAGCGTGTGGAAGTCGGGAAACAGGTCTTCGGCGGATATCAGGGGCAGGGGTTGGAGATCCGCCGGTGCACGCCCTCGATCGCTTCCAGCACCTCGTCGGAGAGCTCGAGCGAGTCACTGCCGATATTGGTCTCGAGCTGCTCGAGCGTGGTCGCGCCGATGATGTTGCTGGTGACGAACGGCCGCGACGTGACGTAGGCCAGCGCCATCTGAGCCGGATCGAGGCCGTGCTCGCGGGCGATGTCGACGTACGCCTGGGTCGCCTCGTTCGCCAGTTCGGAGGTGTAGCGGGAGAAGCGTTCGAACAGCGTCAGCCTGCCCTTGGCTGGCTTCTGGCCGTCGAGATACTTGCCCGAGAGCACGCCGAACGCCAGCGGAGAGTAGGCCAGCAGGCCGACGGACTCGCGATGAGCGATTTCGGACAGGCCGATCTCGAAGCTGCGGTTGAGCAGATTGTATGGATTCTGGACGCTGGCGACCCGCGGCAGGCCTTGGGTTTCGGCCAGATGCAGGCAGCGCATGACGCCCCAGGGGGTGTCGTTGGAAAGCCCCACGGCGCGGATCTTGCCGGCATCCATGGCCTCTTTCAGCGCGCCCAGGGTCTCTTCCAGCGGTGTGGCATCGCTGTCGTCGCCGGGCAGATAGCCCAGCTGGCCGAAGCAGTTGACGTGCCGGTCCGGCCAGTGGAGCTGATAGAGATCGAGATAGTCGGTCTGCAGGCGCTTCAGACTCGCGTCCAGTGCCTGGTGGATCTGCTCGCGGGTATGGCGCGGGCCACCACGCAGATGCTCCATGCCCCGGCCGGCCCCTGCTGCCTTGCTGGCGATGATCAGATCGTCGCGCTTGCCACGTTTCTGTAGCCAGCTGCCGATATAGGCTTCGGTGCGTCCCTGAGTCTCGGGCTTCGGCGGCACCGGGTACATCTCGGCAGCGTCGATGAAATTGATGTCGGCGGCGATGGCGCGGTCGAGTTGCTCATGGGCTTCGGCTTCGGTGTTCTGCTCGCCGAAGGTCATCGTGCCGAGGCACAGGCGCGAGACCTGCATGTCGGTGTTGCCGAGAGGGCGTCGCTGCATGTTGCGCTCCAGAGGGTAAAAACGCCGGGTCGAGAGGAACCGGACCGTGACGAAAAAGGCGGTGAAAATCGTATGTTACTGGCGCCGCTGTGAGGCGGCAAACCCGGCCCGGGCGTCAGGGGTTGAGTCGCTGCCCGGGCAGGCGTATTCTTGCGGCCTTTCGCCGCTCGGCCCCGGTCGAGCGCGCCTGTGTAAAGTCGATTCCGACGCGCCATAGATTGTAAGAAGCGGCACGCTGTCCAGGCAGCGTGCGCTCATAGAGAACAAGAGGCGTCCAGATCGACACGGTAGTTCGGACCGTTAACGGATCCCAGTCTCCAGGGTCACTGTCAGTTATGCCACAGACGTTTTCTTTCTTTACGCGCTTCGAGTTTCAGCTGGCCACGCAGCTTAGCCATACGCGCTGGATGACGGGCTCGCCGGGCAAGCAGCGCTTCATGCTGCGCTGGTTCAAGCGTTGCGCCGACGCCGGTCACGTACCGGCGCGTTCGCTCTACGGTCGCGTCCTGATGCATCGCGGGATCTCGCCGAGGGACAAGTCGACCGGTGCTCGCTATGTGCTGCAGGCGGCCCAGCAGGGCGATAGTCACGCTCAGTATCAGGCCGGACGCATCTATGAGCTGGGCTGCTCGCAGTATCAGCCCAACGTGCATCACGCAGTGACATGGTATGCGCGGTCCGGCGAGAATGGCCATCTCCAGGCGGCGCAGCGGCTGGCCGATGCGTATCGCCGCGGTGAGCTGGGCTTGCCCCATGACCCTGCGCGCGCGGACGAGTGGCAACGCTGGGCGCTCAATCTCGCCGCAGACGGACCCAACGGCGAGACGCCTGCCGCGCTCGCCACGCACTGACCGCCCGCAACCGTCGGAGCACTCCGCTTGCATCCCGTCACCCTCCGGTGGCGGGATGAAGTCACGCCCCAACGCTGTCATGATGATGCCTCATCGGCGTCGCAAGATGAGACGGCATCATGGAGAGGGAGCCCGCAACGTGTTGCTGCCCACCCTGCTAGACATCGAAGCTTCCGGTTTTGGCCGTGGCAGTTATCCCATCGAGATCGGCCTGGCCCGGCCCGATGGGAGCCGCTGCGCGTTTCTGATTCAACCCGGCGAAGAGTGGACGCACTGGGATCCCAAGGCAGAGCTGCTGCATGGTATATCCCGATCGCGACTGATGCGTGAAGGCCACCTGCCGATCGAAGTCGCTCGCTGGCTCAACGACGAACTCGCCTCCATCGGCATTGCCTACAGCGATAGCTGGGGCTACGACAATACCTGGCTGTCGCTGCTGTTCGACCAGGCCGGGATGCTGCCGCGATTTCGCCTGGAGGCGTTGCGGCGGTTGCTGAGCGAAGCGCAGACCGAAGGCTGGGCCGCGGCCAAGGAGCGGGTCATCGAAGCCCACGGCATCCGTCGCCACCGGGCCGGCGACGACGCCCGCCTGCTGCAGCTGACCTACAAGGCGACGCTGAATCTCGAATAGCGCCTTTCTCGAATAGCGCCTCCTCGAACGGCCACTCATCGAACAGCGTGCGGGGCGGGCGGAACGGCCCGCGTCGATTGCCGCGCGCCAGGTCGCCCCATGTTCATGCCCCAGGCTCATGAAGGCGCGGCGACGACTCAACCCTTGCCGCTGACGCTCAACAGGATCTTGCCGATATTGGCGTTGTCCGACAGGTGCTGCATCGCGGTTTCCGCTTCCTGCACCGGCCAGGTGCCGGCGATCAACGGTTTGATCTCGCCGCGGCTCAGTCGGGGCCAGACGTGCGCGTACAGCGCATCGAGAATCGCGCCTTTGGCCTTCGCCGAACGAGAGCGCAGGGTCGATCCGATCAGCCGTTGACGCTTCATCAACATCCGGCCCAGATTGACCTGCGCTTCCAGTCCGCCCATCAGGCCGATCAGCACCAGGCGGCCATCGGCGTTCAGAACCGCCAGATCCTGGGCGATATAGTCGCCACCCACCGGATCGAGAATCATGTCTGCACCACCCCAGTCCTTCACCGCGTCGACGAAGCTGCCGTCATGGCGATTCCAGCCGGCGTCCGCGCCCAGCCGATAGCAGGCTTCCAGCTTGTCGGCGCTGCCCGCGGTGACGAAACAGGGGTTGCCGAACGCGCGGCAGAGCTGAATCGCGGCCGTCCCGACGCCGCTGGCGGCGGCGTGCAGCAGTACCCGCTGGCCCGTCTGAACCGCGCCTTCCATGTAGAGGTTGAGCCAGGCAGTCGCGAAGACTTCGGGTAGCGCGGCGGCCTCGCGCAGCCCCAGCTCCTGGGGAATCGGCAGTACCTGCGCTTCGTTGACCACCACCTGCTCGGCGTAGCCGCCGCCGGCGAGCAGGGCGCAGACCCGGTCGCCGTGTCGAAAGCGTTCGACGTCACGGCCGGTCTCGGTAATCGTTCCGCTCACTTCCAGTCCGGGAATCTCGGACTCCCCCGGCGGCGGCGGATAATTGCCGCCGCGCTGCATCAGATCGGCGCGATTGATGCCTGCCCAGGCGACATCGATGCGCACGTCGTTGGCGCCGAGCGGGCCCGGATCCTCGTGGTCGCGCCAGATCAGCCGCTGGTCGTCGATGGCAATGGCTTGCATGCGAAATCCTCCTCCTTGATGGATACGGTGGCGTCGATGAGGTGACGGTCGCGTCACGGGCTCGGTGCTTGTCGAACCGGCGCTGCCGAGAATCGACGCTTTCGGCGACCGTCGCTTTCGCTGACCGTCTCTTTTGAACGGCGCTCGGTTTGAACGTGGCCTTTCGATACGCCGCCGATACTAGACATTGGCACCGTCAAGTTTGGCACTTTCGGCGAGCCGGTCCAGCAGGGTTTCGATATCGCCCTCGGCCAGCAGCGTGCGGCGGGTCGAAACGTCGAGGAAGCCGTGTTCGACCGTGGTGTCGAGGAAGGTCAGCAGCGGCGAGTAGAACTCGGCGACATTGAGCACGCCGAGCGGTTTGGTGTGGAGGTCCAGATAGCGCCAGGTCCAGATCTCGAACAGCTCTTCGAGCGTGCCGATACCGCCGGGCAGGGCGATGAATGCGTCGGCATGTGCCGCCATCGCGGCCTTGCGCTCGTGCATGTTGTCGACCCGGATCAGCCGGCTCAGGCCGTGATGCGAGACTTCGCGCTGCACCAGATGCTCGGGCATTACGCCGATCACTTCACCGCCCTCGGCGAGACAGGCGTTGGCCAGTTTGCCCATCAGACCGTTGCGGGCGCCACCGTAGACCAGGCCCCAGCCGCGCCTGGCAATCGCCGCGCCCAGAGCTTCCGTCGCCTCGGCGAAACGTGGATCGTTGCCTTCGCGTGACCCCAGATAAACACAGATTTGCACGCTGTCACTCCTGAACGAAGAAAGAGGATGGGAACGGTGGCGATCAGGGAATGCTGGCAGCGACGTCGTACTCTGCGTCGAGCCAGCGACCGATGGCGTTGTCGCCGCAGAGATGATGGGCGTACTGCGTATGCAGGCAGCGCACCTGATCCCAGTTGGTGATACCGCCGACGCCGCGTTCACGCATCAATTGCGAGTAACCGCGCTGTTCGACCGCCTCGCGTTGCGCGTCGGTCATGAAATTCCAGCGCTGGCGGACATAATCGGCGTGGCTCTGGTGATAGCTGGCGAGCCATTCGGGCTCCTGTTGCAGCCGAGCTTCCAGCTCCTTGATCACGCCGCTGGCCTCGAGCCGCGACAGCACGACCTTGAGCCGCTCGCAGGAGAGCCAGTAAAGGGTCGGGAAGGGCGCGTCATCGACGATCGGTGCCATTCGCAGCACCAGCGGGCGGCCGAGGCCATCGGTGGCGGCGACTGCCTCCAGGCCTCGGGGCGGGCGACCCAGCTGCTCGGCGATCGTCGCCAGTTGCGCTTCGGTCGGTGCCTGATCGGGATGAATCACCATGGGAAGAATCCCGTATGGCTAGGTCCGGTATGGCTAGGTCCGTTATGGCTTGGGCCAGTATGAATTAGTCCAGCATGACCTCGGTCCAGCATGATTTCAGTCCAGTATGATCTTGTGGGAGCGAGCCACGGCGCGGTAGAAGGCCTGGCTCAGCTGCATCGGCGTGGGCGAATAGAGGTAGTCGCGCAGCAGATGGTCGCGGGCACGCTCGACCAGCACGGTATGCAGCCGATTGAACGGCGCATCATAGTCGTAGGGATCCGGGCCCGGCAAACGCAGGTGCGGATAGTCGGCCAGACGCTCCAGGAAATAGTGCTCCAGCACACGCTCGACCGCACGATGGCGTTCATGATCGTCGGGATCGATCCACAGGTCGAAGTCGATCGACATGCGAGGGTTATCCTCGTCGCGCCAGATCCGCAGTACGAGCTGCGGTCAGGGCGATCAGGTCGGTGGTTGCCAGCGACAGCTCCAGGCCGCGACGACCGCCGCTGACATGGACCGTTTCCAGGTTGATGGCGCTCTCATCGATGAAGGTCGGCAGCGACTTCTTCTGGCCCAGCGGGCTGATGCCGCCGACCAGATAGCCGGTGCTGCGTTCGGCCGTGGCGATCTCGGCCATGCGCGCCTTGCGCGTGCCGGCGGCCTTGGCCAGCGCCTTGAGATCCAGCGAGGCATCGACGGGCACCAGCGCGACCACCAGACGACCATCGTCGAGCTGAGCGAGCAGCGTCTTGAACACACTGGCGGGAGTTAGCGCGAGCGCCCGAGCGGCGTCCAATCCGTAGGATTCCGAGTCATTCTCCAGCTCGTAGCTGGTGACCTGGTGGGCAATGCCGTGGGACTCCAGTAGCCGTATCGCGGGTGTCATGAACCAACTCCTGGGGCCTCGACAGCGGGCGGGAAGCCCGGACATGTTGCCAAGCTGATCACGCGATGGCGACGCCTTTGTCGTCGACGCTGCCATGGCGATGAATGGACGATGTGCCCTGGCCGATCATTATGCAAGACGCGAGACGTGACTGTCGCATGCCGAGTTGCGGGCTCTCTCGATGACCGGCTCGACGATGGCCGGCCCGATGATTGGCTGGCCCGACGATTGCCTGGCCCGAGGATTAATTGGCTTAGTGTCGGTCCGGATCCCGGGCTCGTCACTACACCAGGCGCTGGCCGCGATAGTCCTGCCATGCTTCGGCCAACGGTGCCGCGAGACACTCCCGCAGATGGGCGGGCAGTGAATCGCGCGCCGTCTCGAACGCCTCGAATTCGCGATTGTGCAACCAGCAGTAGGCCCAGGCACAGGCCTCGTCGTCGTCCCGGGGGCGGGGCTTTCCCGGCATCTGCACCAGCAGGAACAACGACGTTCTCGCGGCCCAGCGCGGCGGGGTAGCGTCGCCGCTCCAGTGCGTCAGCGTGGCACCGTCCGGCGTCGATTCGGGCTCCCCCAGCTTGGCGATGCGCGCCGTATCGGCCAGAATCATGGCCAGACGGTCGGGATCGGCCTGTCCCAGCAGGAGCCAGTGCCCGACCAGTTTCGAGTTGCCGGCCAGCACCCGAGCGTAGAAGGGTCGGGGGGAAGCATTGTCCGCAAGGTCAGGCCGCTCGCACATGTTCGTCAATCCATTTCGATGATGAGATCACTATCGTGAACTTCGATTTTGCCACGCGTATCGATCGCCGCCAGCACCCTACCAAGAAGTGGCAGCAGTACGATGAAGATGTCCTGCCGCTGTGGGTCGCCGACATGGACTTCCGCTCGCCACCGGCCGTGCTCGACGCGCTCGAGTCGCGTGTCGAGCACGGCGTGTTCGGCTACGGCGGGGTGCCGGAAAGTTTAAAGCAAGCGCTGAACGACTGGAGCCGACACCATTACGACTGGACGATCGACACCGCGTGGCAGCTGTGGGTGCCCGGTGTGGTTCCGGCGCTCAATCTGGCGGCGATGGCGTTCAGCGAGCCGGGCCAGGGCGTGCTCACCGCGACTCCGATCTATCCGCCGTTTCTGAGCGTGGCCGACAATGTCGGTCGCGAGGCGCAGACATTCGAACTGGCCGAACCCGTGACAGCCGGCGGGCCCTGGCGGCTCGATCTCGAGGCGCTGGAGGCGGCGATCCAGCCCAATACTCGCGTGTTGCTATGGTGCCATCCGCATAACCCTACCGGGCGCGTGTGGAGTGCCGATGAGCTCCAGGGGCTCGCTAGACTGGCGGTGCGTCACGATCTGATCGTCGTTTCCGACGAGCTGCACTGCGATCTGATTCTCGATCCTTCGCAGCCGCACCGTCCGCTGGGCCAGCTGTGCCCCGAGCTGGCGGATCGGCTGATCACGCTATGGGCACCGTCCAAGACGTTCAATATTGCCGGGCTGTCGGCCGCCTGTGCAATCATTGCCGACGATGACCTGCGGCGGCGGTTCCAGATCGCGGCTGCCGGCCTCATGCCCGGCGTCAACGTGCTCGGCTTGAGCGCATCGCTGGCGGCCTATACCGACTGCGAAGCGTGGCGTCAGGCGTTGCTGGGCGAGCTGCGAGACAACCTGGCCATGGTGGAAGCGCATGTTTCGCGCTGGCCGGGCGTCACGATGTCGACACCGGAGGCGACCTATCTGGCATGGCTGGATTTTCGTCACAGCGCGTTGGCCGATTCGCCGCAGCAGCACCTGCTCGAGGAAGCACGGGTAGCGCTCTCCGACGGTGCCGATTTTGGCTGGCCCGGATTCGTCAGGCTCAACTTCGGTATGCCGCGGAGCTGGCTGGAGGAAGCACTGCTACGGCTGGATCGTCTGCTTTCCGATTGAGACCAAGAAGATAGCCGGCGCCGAGAACGTTGGGCGCCGGCTATCGTCGGGCGTGTTCAGTAATCGAGCATGTTCAGTAAAGCATGGCGAACAGTCGGCGGCGGTAGGTGACCGTCAGCGGATGCTCGGCACCCAAGGCGTCGAAAACGCGTAGCAATGTCTTGCGGGCGGCGTCTTCGCCATAGGCGCGGTCGCGTTTCATCACCGTCAGCAGCGCCTCGAGTCCGGTCTCGTACTGGCCGTCGGCGATCTGGCGCATGGCACGCTGATACTGGGCTTCGCTGTCGTCGCGTTCACCCAGCGCATCGATCTCGGCCTGACTCAAGGCTTCCTCGCCGAATTCGATACGCGCTCGCACGCCGCGCGCCTTCGCCGCATCGCGGTGTTCCGGCGGCAGATTATCGAGAATCTGCTTGGCCTCGTCGGTCCGGCCGGCGGCCACTCTTACGCCGGCGAGATCGATCTGGTAATCGTAATGTTCCGGATACTGCTGGATCAGTTCCTGATAGATCGCCTCGGCGGTGTCGGTGTCGCCAGAGGCCAGTGCCGCTTCGGCCATCTCTTCAGGGCTCTGCGACGCTTCGGCCGGCGCCTCGAGATACTTGCCCAGCCATTCACGTATCTGCTTCTCGGGCAGCGCGCCCTGGAACTGGTCGTAGAGCTGGCCCTGGGAAATCAATTTGACGTCCGGCACCGAGCGTACGCCCAACTGCGAGGCGATCTGGGGAAAGGCCTCGGTATCGAGGCGCGCCAGCACGAAGGCCCCGGCATACTCTTTGGCGAGTTTCTCCAGCACCGGTTTCAGCGTCTGGCACGACTCGCTCGAATTGGCCCAGCTCTGCAGCAGCACCGGATGTTGCATCGAACCATCGAGCACGACCTGCTGAAAGTTTTCCAGCGTGACGTCGACGATGACGTCTTCCGCGGCAACGGTGTTGCCGGCGCCATTCTGACGGCTTTCTTCGGGGCCGGTCAGCGGCTGTCCGGTACGTGGATCGACGATAGCCATGTGAAAAACCCTTGATGTTCGATTCGAGATTGATGAGTGTTATGTGGGTCATGAGTCGCCGATTCAACCCCCGACGTTCGACTCACCCTTTGGAATCCGCTATCTCGATGGATTTATCTCGCCTACTCAAGCGCACGCTGGTCTTCGTGCTGGCGCTCTTGCTCTTCATCGTCGTGCTGCTGTTGGGACCTGGCTACATGCTGGCTTCCCAGCAGGTGCCGATGCATGCCGACTGGCAGGGCGCCGATCGTTCTTCGAGTGGATTGGCGCCGGATCCGGGAGAGGCTCGCGAGGCAGTCGTTCAGGTCTATGCGGCGCGCACCTTCGAGTGGCGCGGCGCATTCGGCGTGCATACCTGGATCGCGACCAAGGCCGAGGGTGCCAGCCGCTATCGCGTCTATCAGGTACTGAGCTGGCGTCGGCCCACGGTGGAAACGGGCTATGCGCAGCCGGATCGCCAATGGTACGGCAATCCACCGACGCTGCTGGCGGATATCCGAGGAGACCAGGCGGCGCGGGCGATCGACGGGATCGAGCGTGTGGTGCCCGACTATCCTGATTCTGATCGATACCGGATCTGGCCCGGACCCAACAGCAACACTTTCATCGCCTGGGTAGTGCGGCAGGTGCCCGAACTGTCGGTGGACTTTCCGCCCAACGCGATCGGCAAGGATTATCTCCCCGGACAGCTCGTGGCGCGAACGCCCACCGACACCGGCTACCAGCTATCGCTGGGCGGTCTGTTCGGCGTCATGCTGGCCTGGGACGAGGGCTTCGAGCTGGACCTGCTGGGGCTGACGGTCGGCGTCGACTGGCAGTCGCCGGCGCTCAAGCTGCCCGGTATCGGCCGCGTCGGCATGGCGCAGCCCACCGGCAGTGCCGGAGAGCGCGAAGTCGAGCAGGAGATGCCGTAGCGCCATGTCTCCGCGTTCCGGCTCGCCCTCTTTTGCTAACCATCTCTTGCTCGTCGCGTCATGCCGCTCGTGGTCGCCGGGTCATTCGGTCGCGGCGGCCTGAGGAATCTCGTCGACCCCGGCACGGGCTTCGGCCTCGACGAAGACTCGCTTGACGCTCTCGTTTTTTTGCTTGATCTCGCTATCCAGCTTGGCAATGGTGCTTTCGATCCGCTCGGCGGGCGTGCCGCGGGCGAAACGCACGCTGAGATTGACCAGGATGAAGTTCGGACCCATGTGCATGGTCAGCACCTCATTGACGCCTTCGACACCGTCGGCTTCGGCGGCAAGCTGGCGAATGCTCTCGACGACGTGCGGATTGGCACTCTCGCCGATTAGCAGGCCTTTGGTCTCCATCGCCAGCCAGATTGCAGTACCGCCGAGGATCAGGCCGATGATCACCGAGGCGATACCGTCGAACAGCAGAATGCCCGTCCACTGGGACAACGCCACGCCTGCCAGTGCCACCAGCAGGCCGAGCAGGGCGGCGGAGTCCTCGAAGATGACCACGAACATCGAGGGATCCTTGCCCCGGTGCACGGCCTCTACGTAGCTCCATTTGCCCTTGGTCTTGCGGAATTCATTGAGTGCGAAGGCCCAGGAGGCGCCCTCGAACAGAATGCCCAGGCCGAGCACGATATAGTTGACCAGCGGCGACTCGATCGGCTCGGGGTGGAGAATATGCATCACCCCCTCGTAGAGTGAGACGCCGGAGCCGACCGCAAAGATCAGCAGGGCGACCACGAAGCTCCAGAAATAGACTTCCTTGCCATGACCGAAGGGAAATTGCGGGCTGGGTGGCTGTTTGGCCCGTTTCATCCCGAACAGCAGCAAAACCTGATTGCCGGTGTCTACCACCGAGTGGATGCCTTCGGAAAGCATGGCCGAGCTGCCGGTGATGGTGGCTGCGACGAACTTGCTGATGGCGATGAGCAAGTTGCCGCCCATGGCGGCGTAGATGACTGGTTTGGATTCCGCCATGTCATTGACTCCCTGTCAGATGGTTTGCAGTTCGGTGGGTACGCTGTGATCAGCGACCCGAATCCGGCCAGTCGATGGTGTTTTCACGACCGTCCGGCAGTACCTGCCAGAAGCGGTCGGGGTCGTCACCGGGTTGCCAGCCGCCGAGAGAACAGCGTGCCTCGCAGCCCAATTCACGCGCGGCGTCGCGGGCGCAGTCGGTATCTCGCGGCCACGGCGTGGCATCGCAATCGAACCACAGGCTGGCATAGCGGTCTGCCGCACGCTCGACGAGCATGACGCCGATGGCGCGTTCGGCGCCCGCTGCCCTGCCGCGCCAGATTCCCTTGCCGGCGCGGTCGAGGGTCATCTCGCCATCGCCGAGTGCCTCGCGCAGCCACCGGGTGATGGCGTCGATATCGGCGACCGCCAGGTAGATTTCGATATCAGGAAAACGCTCCATGGGTTCCTCAGGCAAATAGCCGCTCGAGTGTGGCTTCGTAGATGCGGCTCAGGGTATCGAGGTCGTCGGCACGGATGCGTTCGTTGACCTGGTGGATAGTGGCATTGACGGGACCCAACTCGATCACCTGTGTGCCCAGTGTAGCAATGAAGCGACCGTCGGAGGTGCCGCCGGAAGTCGAGAGCGCCGGGCGGTGCCCGGTGATCGTCTCGCAGGCTTCCTGCGCGGCCTCGAGCAGCTCGCCCGCCGCGGTCAGGAAAGGCTCGCCGTTGAGCGTCCAGTCGAGCTGGTAGTCGAGCCCGTGCGCGGCGAGCTTTTGCTCGACCCGCTCGCGCAGCTGATCCTGGGTGACTTCGCTTGAGTAGCGGAAGTTGAACGTCACTTCCAGTTCGCCGGGGACGACATTGGTGGCGCCGGTCCCCGCGTAGAGGTTGGAAATCTGGAAGCTGGTCGCCGGGAAGAAGTCGTTGCCGGCATCCCACGGTTCGTTGACCAGCTCGGACAGCACCGGCAGCGCCTGGTGAATCGGATTGCGCGCCAGATGCGGGTAGGCGACGTGGCCCTGAATACCGCGCACGCGCAGCACGCCGCCCAGCGATCCGCGGCGGCCGTTCTTGATCACGTCGCCGAGCTGTCGGGTCGAGGAAGGCTCGCCGACGATGCAGTAGTCCAGCGGCTCGTGGCGCTCGCGCAGACGCTCGACGACCGCGCGGGTACCGTGGATTGCAGGCCCTTCCTCGTCGGCCGTGATCAGGAAGGCGATCCGGCCGTGATGATCGGGATGGGCGGCAACGAAGCGCTCGGCTGCCGTCACCATGGCCGCCAGGCTGCCTTTCATGTCGGCGGCGCCGCGACCGCAGAGAAAGCCGGCGTCATCGATGACCGGCTCGAACGGCGGATGATCCCATTCGCGCTCCGGGCCGCTGGGCACCACGTCGGTATGGCCGGCGAAGGCCAGCAGCGGGCCGTGCTGGCCGCGTGTCGCCCAGAAGTTTTCGATGCCGCCGATCGTCATCCGCTCGATCTGAAAGCCGATGTGCTCCAGGCGTTCGATCATCAGTGCCTGGCAGCCGTGATCGTCCGGGGTCACCGACGGTCGCTCGAGCAGTTCGAGCGCCAGCGCCAGCGTGGCCGAGCGGGCGGTAGACGGTGACGCTATCGTCCGTGACGCTTGAGACATGCCTTTCTCCAGGGCGGCCGACCGGCAGGGCCGGATCAATTGTGAGCGTGAAGGGATTCGTTGAGGGCGACTGCACTCTTGTTGGTGCGGCACTCCAGGCGACCGGTCACCGAGTGTCGCATGAACAGCAGATCGTCCTGGCCCGCGAGTTCCCGGGCAGCGACCGTTTGGACCGCCTCGCCCCGATCGTCGAGCACGGTGACCTTGGCGCCGGCCGTGACGTACAGCCCGGCTTCGACGGTGCAGCGGTCGCCCAGCGGGATGCCGAGGCCGGCGTTGGCGCCAATCAGGCAGTTTTCGCCGATCTTGATCACCACGTTGCCGCCGCCCGAGAGCGTTCCCATCGTCGAGCAGCCGGCGCCCAGATCCGAGCCCTTGCCGACGAACACGCCAGCGGAGATACGGCCTTCGACCATGCCCGGGCCTTCGGTGCCGGCGTTGAAGTTGCAGAAACCCTCATGCATGACCGTGGTGCCTTCGCCCAGGTGCGCGCCGAGACGCACGCGGGCGGTATCGCCGATGCGGATCCCTTTGGGCACGACGTAGTCGGTCATCTTGGGGAACTTGTCGACACAGTCCACGGAGAGCGGACGTCCGGCGAGACGGGCCTTGAGACGACGTGCCGGCAGCTCTTCGACATCGATGGCGCCTTCGTTGGTCCAGGCGATGTTCTTGAGCAGACCGAACATGCCGTCGAGCTTGACGCCATGGGGCTTGACCAGTCGATGAGAGAGCAGATGCAGCTTGAGATAGACCTCCGGCACGCTGGTCGGCGCGCGATCCTCATCCAGAAAGACCGCAACCAGCGGGCGCTGCGCGTCGGCAAAGGCCTCGGCGATGTCGGCCTGATCGTCGTCACCGGCGTCGCGCAACGCCGTCGCGAGCTTGGCGGTGTGTTCCGGCAGAAAGCTGACGACGTCGGCGGCTTCGTCGGCGCCCAGCGCCTGGCGTGCGGCCGTTACGAGGTTGTCGTCGGGCTGGTGCAGCGGTGCCGGATAGTAGATTTCGAGCCAGTCGCCCTGGCTGTTCTGGGTGCCGATTCCTAGCGCGAAGCTCAGCATCGCAGGTTCCTCATGATGGTCGAAAAGTCGTCGAGATCGTCAGTGCGGGCGGCATCGCTCGGGTCTCTCTCAAGAGACCAGCATGCTCAAGAGACCAGCGCGGCGTAGCGGTCGGCGTCGAATCCGACGATCAAGGTGTCTTCGCTGCCGCTCTCGGTATGCTGCCGGTCCGTTCGTTGCAGGATCGGGCGCTTGATCAGGGTCGGGTTGGCGAGCATCAGCTCACGGGCCCGCTCGGCGTCGAGTGGCTGCTTGTCCGCGGGGTCGAGCTGGCGCCAGGTGGTGCTGCGAGTATTGAGCAGCGTCTGCCAGTCGGCGCCGGCGAGGAAGGCATCCAGTTGCCGTGGATCGAGGCCATCCTCGCGCAGATCGTGAAATCGATACGCCACGTCCATCGCATCGAGTTGGCGCCGGGCCTTGCGGCAGGTATCGCAGGTCTTGATGCCGTAAACGGTGATGGTCATGTCACGAGCCCGTTGTGCGCTTCTCAGAAAGCGGCCGATTATAGGCGCCCGCGGACGGGAGCTCAAAAAATCGTCAGAAACGACGTTTGATATGACGGCAGACGCCCGAAGAAACGCTGCCAAGAACAGTGGCCGCCCATGGCGGCGAACAGACGGCTTCGCTGCCGCGGCGGCGTGCTACACGTCGAGCACCTCGTACAGGCGCGCCCGCAGACGCGCCTGGGCTTCCGGGTCGGTCAGCGGTTGCCCGCGCTTGTCGGTGATGAAGAAGACGTCTTCGACTCGCTCACCGAGGGTGGCGATCTTCGCCGTCGACAGGGCGATGTCCTGCTCCATGAAGATGCGACCGACGCGGGCCAGCAAGCCGGGGCGGTCGGGCGCGATCAGCTCCAGCGAGGTGCGGGCGTTGGCCGGGTCCTGCTCGATGATGACTTCGACCGGGACCCGAAAATGCTTCAGCTGGCGCGGGGTGTGGCGGCTGACGATCTGTGGATAGTCATCGGGATCGTCCAGCTCTTCCACCAGATGGCGACGAATCGTTTCCAGGCGCGCGGGATCGCGGATGGCGTCGTCGTCGTCATCCAGCAGGATGAAGGTGTTGAGCGTCCAGTCGTCGCTGGAGGTGGCGATGCGGGCATCGTGGATCGACAGGCCCAGCTGCTCGATGGCGGCAGCGGTGGCGGCAAACAGGTCGTCCGCCGAGCGGGTATGGATGAAGAGTTTGGTGCCGCCTTCGGTCATGTCCTCGCTGGGGGCGCTGACCAGGATCAACGGCAGATGATCGTCGTGATGGGCGAGGATGCCCTGGGTCTGCCAGGCGACTTCGCTGGAGGTGTACTGCAGGAAGTAGTCTTCGCCGAAGGTTTGCCACAGCCGGGTGACGCGTGCCACGTCGGCGCCGACTGCCCGCAGCAGCCCCAGTGCTTCCTGGCGGGTTTCGCTGACCCAGCCCTGGCGATCGACGGTGTTATCGAGGCCGCGGCGCAGCACGCGGCGAGTCTCGGTGTAGAGCTGGCGCATCAGCGACGCGCGCCAGCCGTTCCAGAGCGTCGGATTGGTGGCGCTGATGTCGGCGACGGTGAGTACGTAGAGGTAGTCGAGATGAGTTTCGTCGCGCACGGTGCGAGCGAAGCCATGAATCACGTCCGGGTCGGAAATGTCCCGCTTCTGGGCCGTCTTCGACATCAGCAGGTGATGTTCGACCAGCCAGGCGACCAGCCGGGTGTCCCAGTTCGACAGCGCATGACGGCGGCAGAACTCGGCGGCATCGACCGCGCCGAGCTCCGAGTGGTCGCCGCCGCGGCCCTTGCCGATATCGTGATAGAGCCCGGCGATCCACAGCAGCTCGAGCTTCGGCAGCTTTTGAATGACATCGATGGCAACGGTGTATTCGTCGGTGTCGCGCTCCTCGCGAAACCGTTGCAAGAAGCTGAGCAGGCGCAGGGTGTGCGCATCGACGGTGTAGATGTGGAACAGGTCGTGCTGCATCAACCCGATCGCCTCGCCGAACTCCGGGAGGTACTTGCCCAGCACCCCGTAGCGGTTCATGCGCGTGAGCTGGGTCGGCACGTCGCCGCCGCTGCGCAGCAGTTCCATGAACAGGCTCTGGTGGCGCAGGTCGTCGCGGAATGTATCGTCGATCAGATGGCGGTGATCGCGGATCTGGCGAATGGTGTCGGCGCGCACGCCCTCGATCTCCGGATGCTGGGCCATCAACAGGAACAGCTCGAGCAGCGCGTCGGGCCGATGCACGAAGACGTTGGGGTGGCGATGCTGGATGTAGCCGCCTCGAATTTCGAAGCGAGCGTTGATCGGCTTGATCGCCAGTGATTCGCCAGCGTGGAGAATCACTTCGTCGAAATGCTGCAGCAGCATGTCGTTGAGGCCGGCCAGGGCGGTGACGTGCCGGTAGTAGGCTTTCATGAACTGCTCGACGGCCAGTCGCTGCGGCGTGTCGACATAGCCGAACAGCTTGGCCAGAGAGCGCTGATGATCGAACAGCAGTCGATCTTCGGCACGGCCGGCGATCATGTGCAGGCCGTAGCGAACCTGCCATAGAAAGGCCTGACCCTGGCTCAGAATTCTGAGTTCGGCATCGTTCATGAAGCCCTGGGCGACGACATCCTCGTAGCGCAGCGGCCCGAAGTGGCGCTTGGCGACCCAGCCGATCATCTGAATGTCGCGAAGTCCTCCCGGCGCGCTCTTGAGATTGGGCTCCAGGTGATACTCGGAATTGTTGTGCTTGTAGTGACGAGTGATCTGCTCCTGCCATTTGCCCTCGAAAAACGCTGCCGACGACCACATCTGCTGGGTCGACAGGCGTGCTCTCATGGCTTCGCGCAGGCTTTCCGGTCCCGCCAGGGTCCGGGTTTCCAATAGATTGGTGATGATGGTGATGTCGCCGCGGGCCTCGCGTTCGCAGTCGGCGAGCGAGCGCACGCTCTGTCCGACCTCGAGACCGATATCCCACAGGAAGGTGATGAAGCCGGCCAGCGATTCGCGGTAGGGCGTGTCATCGTCGTGTCTCAGCAGCAACAGCAGGTCAATGTCGGAGTGGGGATGGAGCTCGCCGCGGCCGTAACCGCCCACCGCGAGCAGGGCGACGTTGGCATCCGGCCAGTCGAAACGCTCCCAGGCGACCTGCAGCAGCCGGTCCAGGCACCAGGCGCGGCCGTAGACCAGGTCGCGCACATCGGCGCCGTTGCGGAAGCGTTCATCCAGGCGATCGCGGATCGTCTGCAGTGCCTGCTTGAACAGCGGGATCGGGTGCCGTTCCAGCGCCAGCGCCTCGCGAAAGGCCGCTGCATCGAAAAGGGTCGTGTCCGGATGAAAGCGGTAGTGATGCAGCAGCATGCGGCGGGCGTCTCCCAGGGTGAAACGGTAGCGGGACGAAGCGGTGGCGGGGCGATCAAGCCTTCAGAAAGCTGAAGTCTTCATCGGAGCGGGCGGTCAGGACTTCCACCCCGGACGCGGTCACCAGCAGGGTGTGTTCCCACTGAGCCGACAGGCTCTTGTCCTTGGTGACCGCGGTCCAGCCATCCTTCAACACCTTGGTGCGATAGCCGCCGGCGTTGAGCATCGGCTCGATGGTCAGGCACATGCCCTCGGCGAGTTCGGCATCGGCCTCTTCGGCGTAACCGTCGTAGTGCAGCACCTGGGGTTCTTCGTGGAATCCGGCGCCGATACCATGGCCGCAGAAGTCCCGGACCACGGAATAGCCGGCTTTCTCGGCATGATCCTGGATGACTCGGGCGATGGTCGACAGCTTGACCCCCGGGCGAACCTCGGCGATACCTTTATACAGGCTCTCCCGAGTGACACGGCAAAGGCGCTCGCCCTGGATGGTATCGCCGATCACGAACATCATGCTGCTGTCGCCGTGGTAGCCGTCCGGCGTCTTCACGGTGATGTCGATATTCATGATGTCGCCGTTCTTGAGCTTCTTGTCGGCATCGGGGATACCGTGACAGACGACGTGATTGATCGAGGTGCAGATCGACTTCGGAAAGCCGTGGTAATCGAGGCAGGCGGAGACCGAGCCGAGCTCCTGAACGATGAAGTCGTCGCAGAGTCTGTCCAGTTCTTCGGTGGAAACGCCGACGCGCACGTGGGGCGTGATCATTTCCAGTACCGCGGCGGCCTGACGGCCGGCTTCGCGCATCTTTTCGATCTCTTCAGGCGTCTTGCGTGGAATGTTCATGCGTTCTCGCAATGGGGGGCGATGGGGAAGATGAAGAGTCGCGAAACAGGGTGGACGTCCCCCGGGATGCCGGGGTTAAGACGTCTGTCGGCTTCATCTTGCGTGCGTTCTATGGTATAAATCCGCGCGCTTGACTGCAATTGCCCGTCTATCAGTCCCGAAGACTGCCTGTCTGTCAGTCCTCGAGACGAGACGGTCAGGATGGCCTGCGACAGCATTCCATCGGCACGAGCGAGTAGCGACGACGGCATTCGAGTGAGTGCTGCGTCATAAAAAACACACACGCACCGGCACATGGTCCCGGGTGCCGCGTTGGCCTAGCCAAGCGGTCGGATCCATGGGGTGTGTGGAAGCCTAACCCGATTCTTCAGGAGTCATCATGGCACAAGTCAATATGCGTGACCTGCTCAAGGCAGGCGCACACTTCGGTCACCAGACCCGTTACTGGAACCCGAAGATGGGTCAGTACATCTTCGGCGCACGTAACAAGATCCACATCATCAACCTCGAGCACACGCTGCCGGCTCTGCTGGAAGCAACCAGTGTCGTCGAGAAGATGGCGTCTTCCAGCAACAAGATCCTGTTCGTCGGCACCAAGCGTTCCGCCAGCAAGATCATCAAGCAGGAAGCCAATCGTGTGGGTCAGCCGTTCGTCAACCATCGCTGGTTGGGCGGCATGTTGACCAACTTCAAGACCATTCGTCAGTCGATCAAGCGTCTGCGCGAACTCGAAAGCATGCGCGAAGATGGCACGTTCGAGAAGCTGACCAAGAAAGAAGTTCTGATGGCGACCCGCGAGCAGGACAAGCTCGAGCGTTCCATCGGCGGTATCAAGGACATGGGCGGCCTTCCGGACGCGCTGTTCGTGATCGACGTCGACCATGAGCGCATCGCGATCAACGAAGCCAACAAGCTGGGCATCCCGGTTATCGGTGTCGTCGATACCAACTCCAACCCGGATGGCGTCGATTACGTCATTCCGGGTAACGATGACTCCATTCGCGCCATCCAGATCTACGTTCAGGCCATCGCCGATGCCTGCGGCAAGGCGAAGGAAGGCAACCCCGACGAATTCGTCGAGGTGAGCGAGACTGACGAGACCAGCGAAACCAGCGACGCCGCCCAGTAAACGAGTTGGAAAACGGCGTCGAGTCTGCGCTGGGCGTGCCATCCAAGGGTGGCAATCGTCTGGCTGATACCGGCCAGATCAACAGCGCAGACTAAAAGGGGGCCCAAGAGCCCCCTTTTTACACCCGCGACGACGCACAGCTAGCGCCGTCGCTAGATGAAACCGCGATTCTCAGGGGTAGAACATGGCAGCTATCAGCGCTTCTCTAGTCAAGGAACTGCGCGAGCGTACCGGTCTCGGCATGATGGAGTGCAAGAAAGCACTGACCGAAGCCGATGGCGACATCGAGCGTGCGATCGAAGATCTGCGCAAGAACTCCGGCCTGAAGGCCGCCAAGAAGGCAGGCCGTATAGCCGCCGAAGGCGCGATCCTGACCCAGGTTGCCGAAGACGGCAGCTACGCCGCGATGCTGGAAGTCAACTCGGAAACTGACTTCGTGTCCCGCGACGACAACTTCCGTGGCTTTGCCAACAAAGTGCTGGCCAAGGTTTTCGAGACCAAGTCCGAAGACATTGCCGCGATCATGGATGGTGAGCTGGAAGACGCTCGCAACCAGCTGGTGCAGAAGATCGGCGAAAACATCTCCGTTCGTCGTGCGGTTGTCGTCGATGCGCCGGAAGGCGGTGTCGTCGGTGCCTACGTCCATGGTGATCGTATCGGCGTTCTGACCGTGCTCACGGGCGGCAACGCGGAAGTGGCCAAGGACATCTCCATGCACGTGGCCGCGATCAACCCGGTCGTCGCGCGTCCAGACGATATGCCGCAGTCACAGCTCGACAGCGAAAAGGCGATCATCCTGGCCCAGCCGGACATGGCGGGCAAGCCAGAGCAGATCGCTGAGAAGATGGTCCAGGGCCGTCTCAAGAAATACCTGGCGGAAAACAGTCTGACCGAGCAGCCGTTCGTCAAGGATCCGAACCAGACCGTCGCCGAGTATGCCAAGACGGCGGGCGGTGAAGTGGTCGGTTTCACACGCTTCGAAGTTGGTGAAGGTATCGAGAAGGAAGAAGTCGACTTCGCCAAGGAAGTGAGGGAACAGGCTCGCCGCAGCTAAGTCCGACAGGCTGCGTCTTGCAGGGCCAAGTTTCAAGCAGTGCCCGGAGCGGGGGCGTCAGGTATCATCCCCTGGCCTCGGCTCCATCCCATGGCGTGCGCGAAAGCGCACGCCATTGCGTATCCGGTAGATGAGAAGCCATCTAGCCGATTGCCGAACCGACTCGCTATCTCCAGGAGAGAGAGACATGACCGACGTCATCGACCGAACCGCCAAGCCCAGTGAGCGTGGCGATAAATCCGAGCGCGGTGATAAATCCAAGTACAAGCGCATATTGCTGAAGCTGTCGGGCGAGGCGCTGACCGGCGAGCAGGAGTTCGGTATCGATCCCAAGGTGCTCGATCGCATGGCACTGGAAATCGGGCAGCTGGTGGGTATCGGTGTCCAGGTCGGTATCGTGGTCGGTGGTGGCAATCTGTTCCGCGGCGCTGCACTGCACGCGGCGGGCATGGATCGGGTCACCGGCGATCATATGGGCATGTTGGCCACGGTGATGAACGCGCTGGCGATGCGTGACGCTCTCGAGCGCTCCAACATCCGCTCGCGGGTGATGTCGGCGATTCCCATGAGTGGTGTCGTCGAGCATTATGACCGCCGTTCCGCGATTCGCTATCTGACGTCCGGGGACGTGGTCATCTTTTCGGCGGGTACGGGTAATCCGTTTTTCACCACCGACTCGGCGGCTTGCCTGCGCGGTATCGAGATCGATGCCAACGTGGTGGTCAAGGCCACCAAGGTCGACGGTGTCTACGACAAGGATCCGGTCAAGCATCCGGATGCCGTCAAATATGAGCAGCTCAGCTACGATGACGTACTGGACCAGAAGCTGGGAGTGATGGATTTGACCGCCATCTGTCTGGTGCGTGACCATGACATGCCGGTTCGTGTCTTCGACATGACCAAACCTGGCGCCCTGTTGAATCTGGTGGTCGGTGGGCGAGAAGGCACGCTGATTGATTGAGGTTTAGGACATGATCGACGATATCAAGAAAGACGCTGGCGCGCGGATGCAGAAGAGTCTGGAAGCGCTCCAGAGCAATTTCCACAAGATCCGCACGGGGCGAGCACATCCGAGCATCCTCGACGCGGTCATGGTGGAGTACTACGGCAGTCACATGCCGATCAACCAGGTCGCCAACATCATCATCGAAGACGCCCGTACTCTGGCGGTGACGCCTTGGGAGCGTTCGATGGTTCAGAAGGTCGAGAAAGCGATCATGACGGCGGATCTGGGGTTGAACCCGGCCACCGCCGGCACCGTGATTCGCGTGCCGATGCCGCCGCTGACCGAGGAGACTCGCCGCCACTATATCAAGCAGGCGCGTGGCGAGGCCGAGAATGCGCGGGTGGCGATCCGCAACGTTCGGCGTGACGCCAATGGCGATCTCAAGACGCTGCTCAAGGATAAAGAGATCACCGAGGACGATCAGCGTCACGGCGAAGAGGAGATCCAGAAGTTGACCGACAAGCACGTCAGCGAAATCGATCGCCTTCTGGAAACCAAGGAACACGACCTGATGCAGGTATAAGGGTCGGGGCGCCCCGGTTCGTCCGCGGGCGCCACCAACCACCTGTCTTGCGAGCTATCATGACAGACATGCAGTCGCGTGACGCTCAGGCGCTGCCGTCGATTCCACGTCACGTGGCGATCATCATGGACGGCAATAACCGCTGGGCGCGCGCTCGGGGTCTCTCCAGCGCACAGGGGCATCGTGCTGGTGTGGAATCGCTGCGCGCGGTCATCCGGCGCGCGGCGGAGCGGCGTATCGAGACCCTTACGCTATTCGCCTTTTCCAGCGAAAACTGGCGCCGACCGTCGGCCGAGGTCAGTGCGCTGATGGAGCTTTTCATGCTGGTGCTCAAGCGTGAGGTCAGGAAGCTCCACGAAAACGGCATTCGACTCACCATCATCGGCGATCGTCAGCGCTTCTCGTCATCCTTGCGAAAGCATATGGAGCGTGCCGAAGCGCTGACGCGCGACAATTTCGGGATGCACCTCGTGGTGGCCGCCAACTACGGCGGTCGCTGGGATATCGCCTCTGCAGCCCAGCGCCTGGCGCGCAAGGTCGCCGATGGCACGATGAGTGCCGAAGCGATCGACGAGGCGGCGCTGGATCGGGAGATATGTCTGAGCCAGGAACCGCCGATCGACCTCTGCATTCGTACCAGTGGGGAACAACGAATTTCAAATTTCCTGTTATGGCAGTTGGCCTACGCGGAGCTCGTCTTTGCCCCTGAGCTGTGGCCCGACTTCGATGGATCGAGGTTCGACGCGGCGCTGGAGACCTATCAGCAACGTCAGCGCCGATTCGGCATGAGCCAACAGCAAGCCGAGGTTCAAGGTGCTTAGACAGCGCATCCTCACGGCGCTGGTTTTGGCGCCGCTGGCTCTGGCCGGCCTGTTCGGGCTCTCGGGCGGCAGCTTCGCCGCATTTACGGCATTGGTGCTGCTGCTCGGTGCCTGGGAGTGGGCTCGGCTGGCTGGTTTCGACGACCTCAAGCCTCGGCTGATCTATACCGTGGTGCTGGGGCTGGTACTGCTGATGGCCTGGTGGGCGGACTGGGTATCGGCGCAGTGGCCACTCTGGATTGCCGCTGCCGGCTGGCTGGCCAACGCCTGGTGGGTCTCGCGTTATCCCCAGGCGAGCGATCAGTGGCAGCCGCCGTGGCGTCGTCTCGCCATGGGTGGCTGGGTGCTGGTTCCTTGCTGGGTAGGGCTCTACCAGTTGCGCCAGGACGGCAGCGAGTGGTTGCTGTTCGTGCTGCTGCTGGTCTGGGTCGCCGACATCGGCGCGTACTTTTCCGGGCGCCGCTTCGGGCGTCGCAAGCTGGCGCCGCACGTCAGCCCCGGCAAGTCCTGGGAAGGAGTCTACGGCGGCTGGGTCGCGGTTGCCGTCCTGGTTTTCCTTTATGCGCTGTGGCTTTCGCTCGATCTTCATCAGACGCTGGCGCTGCTGGTCGTTGCGCTGGTGGTGGCTTTCGTCTCCGTCATCGGCGATTTGCTCGAAAGCATGCTCAAGCGCTTTCGCGGCCTGAAAGACTCCAGTCAGCTGCTGCCGGGGCACGGCGGCATTCTCGATCGTATCGATAGCCTGACCGCTGCCGTTCCGCTCTTCGCTCTGATTCGCCCCTGGCTGGGATAGCGCACCGATGCCTTCATCTTCTACCCGCAAGGTCACCCTGCTGGGGGCGACCGGTTCCATCGGTCGCAGCACCCTGGACGTGATCGCGCAGCAACCCAACGCCTATGAGCTTTATGCGGTCACGGCCCATCGCTCGCGCGAGGCGCTGCTCGATATCTGCCTGCGCTTTGCACCGACCCGGGCGGTGATCGGCACCGAGTCCGATGCCGAGTGGCTTCGAATGCAGTTGCGCGAGGGCGGGCGAGGCGATATCGACGTCAGTCATGGCGAGGCGGGGCTACTGGAGGTCTCGCGCGCCGCCGAGGTCGACACCGTGATGGCGGCGATCATCGGCGCGGCAGGGCTGCTGCCGACGCTGGCGGCAGTGGAGTCGGGCAAGCGCGTGCTGCTGGCCAACAAAGAGGCGCTGGTGATGTCCGGCGGGCTGTTCATGGACGCCGTGACCCGCCATGGCGCGACACTTTTGCCCATCGATTCGGAACATAATGCCATCTACCAGTGTCTTCCTATGCAGCATCGCGGCGGGCTGTCGCGACATGGGGTGTCGAGGCTGCTGCTGACCGCGTCGGGCGGGCCGTTCTGGAAATGGCCGTTGGCGGAGCTCGAAGCCGTCACGCCGGATCAGGCATGTGCGCATCCCAACTGGTCGATGGGCCGCAAGATTTCGGTCGACAGCGCCACGATGATGAACAAGGGCCTCGAGCTGATCGAGGCGTGCTGGCTGTTCGATGCGACGCCTGCACAGATCGAGGTGGTGGTGCATCCGCAGAGCATCGTCCACTCGATGGTCGGCTATGCCGATGGTTCGGTGCTGGCGCAGATGGGCAATCCCGACATGCGCACGCCGATCGCCTACGGGCTGTCCTGGCCGTCGAGGATCGAAGCTGGCGTCGAGCCGCTCGATCTATTCGCGATCTCGCGGCTCGATTTCGAAGCGCCGGACGAATCACGGTTCCCGTGCCTGCGGCTCGCCCGTGAAGCCATGCAGGCGGGCGGCACTGCGCCGGCGACGCTCAATGCGGCAAACGAGATCGCGGTACAGGCGTTTCTCGACGAGAAGCTCTCTTTCCTCGATATCGCCCGGCTGGTGGACGCCACGCTGGCGGCGACCGAGGTGCGCGCGGCGGATTCGCTCGACGTGGTATTGTGCGAGGATGCTCGGGCGCGACAACTGGCCGAGCGCCTGTTGCATCAACGGTCTTTCTAGAGGGGGCAGGCGTGATGGATGCGATCCAGAACGTACTGGCGGTCATTGTCGTACTCGGCCTGCTGATCACGTTTCATGAGTTCGGGCACTTCTGGGTGGCGCGGCGCTGTGGCGTCAAGGTGCTGCGGTTCTCGGTCGGGTTCGGCAAACCGCTGTGGTCGCGATTCGATCGCCAGGGTACGGAGTATGCCATCGCCGCGATTCCCCTCGGCGGCTACGTCAAGATGCTCGACGAGCGGGAAGGGCCGGTCGCGCCGCAGGAGCTGGATCGCGCGTTCAATCGCAAGAGCGTCTGGGCCCGGATCGCGATCGTGGCGGCCGGGCCCATCGCCAATCTGCTGCTGGCGCTGGTCGCCTACTGGGCGCTGTTCGTTTACGGCTCGACCACGGTGGCACCGGTCATCGGTGACGTGGCGACGGACTCGCTCGCGGCGCAGGGCGGTTTGCGCAGTGGCCAGGAGATCGTCAGCATCGACGGCCGCGAGACGCCGTCGTGGAACGAGGTCAATCTGCAGCTGATCTCGAAGATCGGTGCCGATGGCGAGCTGCAATTCACCACGCGAGACCCTTCGGGCGGCGCGACCCGGACACACGACGTACCGGTGCACCAGTGGCTGGTGCGCCAGGATCCGCCGCAGCCGATGTCCTCGCTGGGTATCACGCCATGGCGCCCCGAGGTGCCGGCGATACTGGGCCAAGTGCTCGAGGATGGCCCGGCGAGCCGTGCCGGGCTGCAGGCGGGAGACAGGATCGTCAGCGTCGACGGCAAGCCGGTCGGCGACTGGGTCGCCTTCGTCGATGTCGTGCGCAGCCATCCCGGTGCCGATCTCTCACTGTCGGTCGAGCGGGACGGTGCGGCTCGCAGCGTGTCGCTCACGCCGGAATCGAGGAAGGCCGAAGACGGCGAGAGCATCGGCTACGTCGGCGCAGCGTCGCAGACGGTCGAATGGCCGGAGTCCTATCGCCGCGAGATCCGCTACGGACCGGTCGCGGCGATCGGTCAGGCGCTGAGCAAGACCGGTGAAATGACCTGGCTGACCGCCGACTCGATTCGCAAGATGATCGTTGGCTGGATATCGCCCTCGAATCTGTCGGGGCCGATCACTATCGCTCGCATTGCCGGTGACTCGGCGCGTAGCGGGGTCGAGACCTTCGTCGGATTTCTAGCCTATCTGTCGATCAGTCTCGGCGTGCTCAACCTGCTGCCGATCCCGGTGCTCGACGGTGGCCACCTGGTCTATTATCTGATCGAGCTGATTCGGGGTAAGCCGGTGTCGGAAACGGCGCAAGCCATGGGGCTGCGCGTCGGGGTCGCCTTGGTGGGGTGTCTTATGGTGATGGCGCTCTACTTTGATTTGATGCGGCTGTAGTTATTGGGATGACGTGAGTGACAGCAGTGTAATGCGACGTTGGCGCAGCGGTTCGTCAGCGGTCGCCGCCGCAGTGGTGGCGCATGGAAAGACCCCGGGCATGGCGAGCAATGCGCTTGTCAGTCGTAGGGAGAAATGTATAAGGTGCCTGTTCGATACGCGGGCAGACCCCACAGAAGCGACTGATTGAATGAAACTCAAGACCATCGGATTGGCAGGACTACTGCTGGCCAGCTCTCCCGTTGCGCTGGCAGCACCTTTTGAGATTTCGGATATTCGTGTAGAGGGGCTGCAGCGCGTCTCGGCCGCATCCGTTTTCAACGCTTTCCCCGTCAGTGCCGACCAGTCGGTAGACGATCAGCAATTGGGCCAGGCGGCTCAGAAACTGTTCGATACCGGATTGTTCGACGACATTCGGCTCTCCCGTGACGGTGACGTGCTGATCGTCAACGTGGTCGAGCGGCCGTCCATCGCCGAGATCAACATCGACGGCAACTCCCAGATTTCCGATGACGATCTGCGCAAGGGTCTGACCGATGCCGGCCTCGCCGAGGGTCAGGTTCTGCAGCGCTCGACGCTCGAAGAGATGCAGCGCGAGCTGGAGCGTCTCTATCAGTCCCAGGGGCGTTACAGCTCGAACATCAAGACCTCCGTCGAGCAGCTCGAGCGCAACCGTGTCCGCGTCAACATCAATATCAACGAAGGTGAAGTCGCCAAGATTCGCCAGATCAACGTCGTCGGCAACGAGGCCTACGACGATGGCACCCTGAGCGACCTGTTCCAGCTCGAGGACAAGCCCGGCTGGTTCTTCGGCTGGTTCTCCGACGACGAATACTCCCGCGAGGCGCTTTCCGGCGATCTGGAAACGCTGCGCTCCTGGTATCTCGACCGGGGCTACGTCAACTTCGCCATCACCTCGACCCAGGTGTCGATCAGCCCGGACAAGTCACGAATCTTCGTCACCATCAACGTCGACGAGGGCAAGCGTTACAAGCTCGACAAGATCAACTTCGATGGCGATCTGAAAATCGACGAGTCGACCGCACGTTCGTTGGTGACTGCCAAGCCGGGTGAGTATTTCTCCCAGAGCAAGCTGACCGAATCCTCGGAAGCGTTGCGCCAGAAACTGGGTGCAGAGGGTTTTGCCTTCGCCGACATCAAGGCGGTGCCTACCGTCGATGACGCGGGCGATACCGTCGATATCACCTTCCGCGTCGATCCGGGGCGTCGCGCTTACGTGCGCCGGATCAACTTCGAAGGCAATACCACGACCCAGGATGAAGTGCTGCGACGCGAAATGGTGCAGATGGAAGGCGCGCCGGCTTCTACCGACCAGATCTCCCAATCGCGGCAGCGGCTCGAACGTCTCGGCTTCTTCAAGCAGGTCGATGTCGACACCCGCCCGGTCGCCGGTGAGCCCGACCAACTGGACGTGACCTACAACGTTCAGGAGCAGCCGTCGGGTTCGATCTCGGCCAGCGTCGGTTTCTCGCAGACCGCCGGTGTGATCTACGGGGCGGCGCTGTCCCAGAGCAACTTCCTGGGCACGGGTAACCGCGTCAATATCGGCGCGCAGCGAAGCGATACGTTCACCAATATCAACTTCGGCTTCACCGACCCGTACTGGACGCTCGACGGCATCTCGCGTGGCTACAACGTCTTCTATCGCGAGACCGATTACGAAGACTCCGATATCTCGACCTACTCGACCGATTCCTACGGCGGCAACATCAACTTCGGTTATCCGATCAACGATCTGTCGCGGCTGAACTTCGGTGTCGGGCTCGAGAATCTGTCGCTCGATACCTACGACGACACGCCTTCCGAAATCGTCAAGTACACCGACGACCAGGGCGAAGACTTCTTCAACTACAAGCTAACGGCGAGCTGGACCCGCAACAACCTGAATCGCGGGATCATGCCGACGTCCGGTAGCTACCAGCGGGTCTCGCTGGAAGCGGCGCTGCCGGGTTCGGATGCGGAGTACTACAAGCTGCGTTACCGCGGGCAGAAGCTGTTCGAGCTCAACCCGGACTGGTCGCTCAAGTTCGGCAGCAATCTCGGCTATGCCGATACCCTGGGGTCCAACGATCCTTATCCGTTCTACGAGAACTTCTACTCGGGTGGCCTAGGCTCGGTGCGCGGCTACACGGGGAATACGCTGGGGCCGAAGACCACCAAGCGCGGCGATGGCGACGACGACACCCTGGGTGGCAACATCCTGGTCGAAGGGTCGGCGGAGCTGATCTATCCGTTCCCGTGGATCGAGGATCGCCGTTCGCTGCAGACCAGCATTTTCCTCGACGGGGGTAATACCTTCCTCTCCGACTGCTACGAAGTGGTGCCCGGCGATGGCCCGTCCAGCTGTAACAGCGGTGTCAGTCTCGACGACCTGCGCTACAGCGTGGGCCTGGGGCTCTCCTGGCTGACGCCGGTGGGGCCGCTGACCTTCAGCGTAGCCAAGCCGTTGAACGAGGAAGATGGCGACGATCCGCAGGTGTTCCAGTTCTCGCTGGGGCAGACCTTCTAGCATCAGTGAATCACGGCACCTCGACGGTGCCGTGAGTTCGATCAGATAATTTCCAGATAGTCATTCAGATTCATTCCAAGGAGATGTCGCATGCGCAAGATCGCAGGAGTTCTCGGACTCGGTTTGTTGACCATGGTCTCCGTGCCAGCCATGGCCACGGAAGTGGGCGTGCTCGACTGGCGTGAAGCCTTGATGTCATCCGATTCCGCTCAGGCGTCGATGAATCAGCTGAAGAACCGTATTGGTGCGCAGCAGCAGCAGGCGCAATCGCTGAGCCAAGAGCTGCAGAAGCTTCAGCAGCGGCTGCAGAAGGACGGCGACGTGATGTCCGAATCCGAGCGCAATTCGGTGACGCAGCAGTTGCGCGAAAAGGGTGGCAAGTTCCAGGAGCTGCGGGGCCAGATATCCCAGGCGCAGAAGCAGGCCGAACAGCAGTATCTGAAAGGCGCCAAGCCCCAGCTCGATCAGGCGATCCAACGCGTCGTCGACGAGCATGACCTGGACATGGTGATCGACCGTGATGCCGTGGTCTATTCCGGTGATGGCCTCGATATCACCGATGAAGTGACGAAGATATTCAACTCGCTCAAATAATGGTTCAACCCGGCGCCCGTTCATGAACAGAGATGCTGCTACCTCCTACACGCTCGGCGAGCTTGCCGAGCGTCTAGATGCGCGCGTGGTCGGTGACGCCAATGTGCGTGTCAGCGGGCTGTCTACGCTGACCGACGCCGGTTCGACGGACCTGGCGTTTCTCGCCAACCGGGCTTACCTCAAGTATCTGGCAGAAACGCATGCGGGCGCCGTACTGGTCCACCCCGCGCACGGCGGGAGCTGCCCCTGTCCGCGGCTGGAACTGGACAATCCTTACCTGGGTTACGCCAAGCTGTCGCGGCTGTTCGATCCGCTGGTCAATCAGCCCTCTCGCGGGGTGCACTCGACGGCGTCGGTATCGCCGACAGCAACCCTCGGTGAGCGAGTCGAGGTCGGCGCCTACTGTGTCATCGAAGACGGCGCCGAGATTGCCGACGACTGCGTCGTTGGCGCCGGCTCCTTTATCGGTGCCGATACTCGCATCGGCACGGGCTCCCGACTGCATGCCAACGTCACGCTCTATCATGGCGTGCTGGTCGGCGAGCGCGCCATTCTCCACAGTGGCTGCGTCATCGGCGGCGACGGCTTCGGCTTCGCTCATGATGGCAAGCAGTGGGAGAAGATCGCGCAGCTGGGGGGTGTCATTCTGGGCGACGATGTCGAAGTTGGCAGCTGCTCCAGCATCGACCGTGGCGCACTGGGCGATACGTTGATCGGCAATGGCGTCAAGATCGATTCTCAGGTTCAGATTGCCCATAACGTGCAGATCGGTGATCACAGTGCGTTGGCGGGTTGCGTGGGTATCGCGGGGTCCACCAAGGTCGGCCGCCACTGCCTGCTGGGCGGCGGCGTCGGGCTTTCCGGACATCTGACCCTGACCGACGGCGTGCAGGTTACCGGCATGAGCCTGGTCACGAACTCGATTCTCGAACCCGGTATTTATTCCTCGGGGACGGGCTCGATGTCGAATAGTCAGTGGCGAAGAAACGCCGTGCGCTTCAAGCAACTCGACGAGATCGCCAAGCGTCTGACGCGTCTCGAACGCGATATTCGCGACACTTGACGGCTCTGGACGCCGTTCCCGGGCAATCTCGGTCGTGTGTCCGCAAGGCTGGCAGTCGTCAGGTGCGCCTGTATAATGCCCGCCCACACGGGTAACCCGCTTTTTCTGCCCGGTGCCTGCCCTCGGTCAGAGTCCTGCCCTTGGTCACAGTCCTGTTTTTGGCCGAGGCCCAGGGCAGGCATTTCGTTATTCTAGAGGTCGTATTGATGATAATGGACATCAACCAGGTTCGTGAGTATCTACCCCATCGTTATCCGTTTTTACTGGTAGATCGCGTGATGGAAATCACGCAGGGCGAGTCGATCGTTGCACTCAAGAACGTCAGCATCAATGAGCCTTTCTTTGACGGACACTTTCCGCACCATCCGATCATGCCCGGTGTGCTGATCATCGAAGCCCTGGCCCAGGCCTGCGGTATTTTAGGCTTCAAGACCGTCAACAAGATGCCCGCCGATGGCTACGTCTACTATCTCGTCGGCAGTGATAACGTGCGTTTCAAGCGTCCGGTCATGCCGGGCGATCAGCTGCGACTCGAAGCCAATGTCATCAAGGGCAAGCGGGGCATCTGGAAGTTTGCCTGCCGTGCCACGGTCGGCGGTGAGCTCGCCTGCGAAGCCGAAATCATCTGTGCCGAGAGGAAAATCGCTTGATCCATCCCTCCGCCATCGTCGACCCCACCGCCCGTCTGGCCGATGACGTCGAAGTCGGTCCCTTCAGCGTGATCGGCCCCGACGTCGAGATCGACGCCGGCTGCGTGATCGGACCGCACGTGGTGATCAAGGGTCCGACTCGTCTCGGCAAGCGTAACCGGATCTTCCAGTTCGCGTCGGTCGGCGAAGACTGCCAGGACAAGAAGTACGCCGGAGAGTCGACCCGGCTCGAAATGGGCGACGACAATGTCGTGCGCGAAAGCGTGACGATCCACCGCGGCACGATTCAGGATCGCGGCGTCACCACGATCGGACACCGTAATCTGTTCATGGCCTATTCTCACGTCGGCCACGACTGTCTGATCGGCAACGACTGCATTCTCGCCAACCAGGCCACCCTGGCCGGTCACGTGACGCTGGGTGATTTCGCGATCATGGGTGGGCTTTCGGCCATTCATCAGTTCGCCCACATGGGGGAACATTCCATGGCGGGCGGCGGTTCGATCATCTCGAAGGACATTCCCGCTTTCATCATGATCAACGGCAACCCGGCCGCCGCCCATGGCCTGAATTCGACCGGCCTGAGGCGCCGGGGCTTCTCGGAGGAAGCCGTGCGCGCGCTGAGTGAAAGCTATCGCCTGGTCTACCGCAAGGGGCTGACGCTCGAGCAGGCCATCAGCGAAATCGAGAGTCGCTTCTCGCTCGACGAGACGCGCCGCTTCGTCGACTCGCTGAGATCCTCCAAGCGCGGTATCACGCGCTAGACGTCATCTGGCCTGGCCTGGCGACTATTGGCTACTAACGACTACTAGTCGGGCCTTGCCTGTGAGGTTTCGGGCCGCCGGTTATCCAATCTGACCTTTTTCACAGGAGCCGGCGTATGCGCGTCTATCTGGTGGCGGGCGAGCTCTCCGGGGACATCCTCGGTGCCGGTTTGATGCAGGCACTGAAACGGCGCCACCCGGGGATCGAGTTTCGAGGCATCGGCGGGCCGCGCATGCAGGCGCAGGGGCTCGAGTCGCTCTACCCGCTGGAGACCCTGTCGGTCATGGGGTTGGTCGAGGTGCTGAAGCATCTCCCGGGACTGATCAAGATTCGCCGTCATCTCAAGCGTGACGCGCTGGCCTGGCGGCCCGATATCATGGTGGGCATCGACGCGCCGGACTTCAATCTCGACCTCGAGCGTCAACTGCACGATCACGGCATTCGCACCGCGCACTATGTCAGCCCGTCGGTCTGGGCCTGGCGGCAGGGCAGGGTCAAGACGATCGCCAAGGCGGTCGACGGGATGCTGACCTTCCTGCCGTTCGAAGCCGATTTCTATGCCGAGCACCGGGTGCCGGTCGCCTACGTCGGCCATCCGCTGGCCGACGAGATGCCGCTGGTCAACGATCGAGCGGCGGCCCGCGACGCGCTCGGACTCGCCCCAGGGGTGCCGACGTTGGCGGTGCTGCCGGGTTCGCGCAGCAACGAAATTCGGTTTCAGGGGGAGATGTTCCTGCGCGCGGCATCCGCGCTGCGCCAGCGTCTCGGCGCGCTGCAGGTGGCGATCCCGGCGGCATCGCCGGAACGACACCGCGAGCTCGAGGCGTTGCTCGAACAGTTTCCGGATCTCGCTGCCGAGACGCTGATCGTCGAGGGGCGCTCGCGTGAGGTGATGACCGCCGCCGATGCGGTGCTGCTGACCTCCGGCACCGCCGCCCTGGAGACCATGCTCTGCCATCGGCCGATGGTGGTCGCCTACCGCATGGCGCCGGCGACCTACTGGCTGGCGCAGCGGCTGGTCAAGACGCGCTGGATCTCGCTGCCCAATCTGATCGCCCAGGAGACCCTTGTGCCCGAGCTGATTCAGGAGGCAGCGACTCCCGAGTCGCTGGTCGAGACACTGCTGCCCTGGTTCGAGGACGAATCTCTACGCCTGGAGCTGGAGCGTCGTTTCGCCGGCCTGCACGCCGAGCTGCAGCGCGGCGCCAGCGAGCGAGCCGCCACAGCCGTGACCTCGCTGGCCGAGCACGGGACGCTGGACGTCCAGCCCGAAAGCGTTTGACGAGGGAAGCCATGCCATCGAAGTCTTCGACAACCGTCTGGCCGGAGATCATCATCGAGTACGATGGACACCTGATCGCCGGCGTCGACGAGGTCGGTCGAGGGCCGCTGGTGGGATCGGTGGTAGCCGCCGCCGTGATCCTGGACCCGGCCCGGCCGATCGAGGGTCTGACCGACTCCAAATGTCTCAGTGCCGCTCGCCGCGAGGCTTTCGATCTGCAGGTCCGCGAGCGCTCGCTGGCGTTCGCGATTGGCGAGGCGTCTCCGCGGGAGATCGATTCGCTCAACATCTATCACGCCACGCACCTGGCGATGCGACGGGCGATCGACGCGCTGCCGATCCCGGCCGAATATCTGCTCATCGACGGCAATCGGTTGCCCGGCCATGACTGTCCGGGGCAGGCCGTGATCAAGGGCGATCTGCGCCATCCGGCGATCAGTGCGGCGTCGATCGTGGCCAAGGTAGCCCGCGACGCGCAGATGATGGCGCTGGATGCGCGTCATCCGGATTATGGTTTCTGTCGTCACAAGGGCTACTCGACGCCGGAGCATCTCGATGCGCTGGCGCGGCTCGGCCCGCTGACGGAACATCGCTGCTCCTTCGCGCCGGTTCGCGAATGGCTGATGCCGGTGTAGCCGGCGGGCCTGTTAGAATCGAGCTGAGCGATTCGGCTGGGCGGTTCGGCTGGGCGATTCTGGCGGTCAGTCGCCCATTGTGGCCGGTGGGACGTTTAGGCATGCTGATCGTCTCGCATCGCCGGACGCTGTCGTCGTCTGTCATCCGGTGCCCGCTAGCACGCCGGAATCCTGTACCCAACGTCTGAATTCATTCGCCGCCTGACTCGAGTTCGTCATGACAACACCTTTCGTTCACCTTCGTGTCCACAGCGAATACTCCCTGGTCGATGGCCTGGTCCGCCTCAAGCCGCTGATCAAGGCCACGGCCGAGACCGGCATGCCGGCGGTGGCCGTGACCGACGACACCAACCTGTTCGGCCTGGTCAAGGTCTACAAGGCCGCCCAGGGCGCCGGGCTCAAGCCGATTATCGGTGCCGACCTGTGGCTACACAACGCCCACGACGAGAGCCATCCCTATCGTCTGACCCTGCTGGCGATGAACGATACCGGCTACCGCAATCTGACCGAGCTGATCTCACGGGCCTGGACCGAGGGCCAGCGCCAGAACATGGCGATCCTCGACAAGTCCTGGGTGTTCGAGCAGAGCGAAGGGCTGATTGCTCTTTCCGGCGCCCGCGAAGGCGAGATCGGACGCTTTCTGATCGCCGAGCATATCGACACCGCGCGCCAGCTGCTGGAGGAGTGGTGCCGGCACTTTCCCGGCCGTTTCTACCTGGAGCTGCAGCGTACCGGTCGCCAGTACGACGAGGAGTGCGTGCACCATTCGGTCAGGCTGGCAGGCGAGAGCGGTACGCCGGTGGTGGCGACCAACGACGTGCGCTTTCTCCAGCGTGAGGACTACTGGGCCCACGAGACGCGCGTCTCGATCGGCGAGGGCAAGGCGCTGGAAGATCCTCGGCGCGAACGACGCTACAGCGAAGAGCAGTATCTCAAGACCCCGGAAGAGATGGCCGAGCTTTTCGCCGACGTGCCCGAGGCGCTGGAAAACAGCGTCATGATCGCGGCGCGCTGCAGCGCCAGCGTGCGCCTGGGCGAGATATTCCTGCCCGAATATCCGATCCCCGAGGGGCTGACCCAGGACGAATTCTTCCGCAAGATTTCCCATGACGGCCTCACCGACCGCCTGAACACGTTGTTCGCGGGCGACACGCCGATCTATCCGGGCCGCTCGCTGGCCGAGCACGAGCCCGCCTACCGCGAGCGGCTCGACTTCGAGCTCGATATCATCCTCAAGATGGGGTTCCCCGGTTACTTCCTGATCGTGATGGACTTCATCCAGTGGGCCAAGGACAACGACATCCCGGTGGGGCCGGGACGCGGCTCCGGGGCGGGCTCGCTGGTCGCTTACGTGCTCAAGATCACCGATCTCGACCCGCTGGAATACGATCTGCTGTTCGAACGCTTCCTCAACCCCGAGCGGGTGTCGATGCCCGACTTCGACGTCGATTTCTGCATGGAGAAACGCGATCGGGTCATCGACTACGTGGCCAATCGCTACGGCCGTGATGCGGTCTCGCAGATCGTCACCTTCGGTACCATGGCCGCCAAGGCGGTGGTGCGTGACGTGGCGCGTGCCCAGGGCAAGCCCTACTCGATGGGCGACAAGCTCTCCAAGTTGATCCCGTTCGAGGTCGGTATGACGCTGGCCAAGGCGATCGAACAGGAGCCGCAGCTCAAGGAGTATCTCGAGTACGACGAGGAAGCCGCCGAAATCTGGGAGATGGCACTCAAGCTCGAGGGCATCACGCGCGGCACCGGAAAGCACGCGGGCGGCGTGGTGATCGCGCCGACCAAGCTGACCGACTTCTCGCCGCTGCTGTGCGACCCGGATGGCTCTGGCCTGATGGTGCAGTTCGACAAGAACGACGTCGAGGACGCCGGGCTGGTCAAGTTCGACTTTCTCGGCCTGCGTACGCTGACAATCATCGACTGGGCGCTGGAAATGGTCGATGTAGTGCGCGCCCGCGACGATGTGGGCCCGCTCGATATCAGCACCATCCCGCTGGACGACAAGCCGACCTTCGACATGCTCAAGAAGGCCGAGACCACCGCGGTCTTCCAGCTCGAATCCCGCGGCATGAAAGAGCTGATCAAACGCCTGCAGCCGGATTCGCTGGAGGACATGATCGCGCTGGTGGCGCTGTTCCGTCCCGGTCCGCTGCAGTCGGGCATGGTGGACGACTTCATCAACCGCAAGCATGGCCGCGCCGAGCTCGCCTATCCCAGTGCCGATTATCAGCACGAACTGCTCAAGCCGGTGCTGGAACCGACCTACGGCATCATCCTGTATCAGGAACAGGTGATGCAGATCGCCCAGGTGCTGGCCGGCTACACGCTCGGCCAGGCCGACATGCTGCGCCGCGCCATGGGCAAGAAGAAGCCGGAGGAGATGGCCAAGCAGCGCCAGGGCTTCATGGACGGCTGTGCCGACAATGGCATCGACAAGAATCTGGCCGGCAACCTGTTCGATCTGGTGGAAAAGTTCGCCGGTTACGGCTTCAACAAGTCGCACTCGGCGGCCTATGGCCTGGTGTCGTACCAGACCGCCTGGCTCAAGGCACATTATCCCGGCCCGTTCATGGCCGCGGTGCTCTCCACCGAGATGGACAACCTCGACAAGGTCGTGCCGCTGATCGAGGAGTGCCGGCATCTCGGGCTGACGGTGACGCCGCCGAACGTCAATGTCGGTGCTTACAAATTCACCGTCGACGAGAGCGGTCAGGTCGTTTACGGGCTCGGCGCGATTCGCGGCGTCGGCGAGGGGCCGATCGGCGCTATCGTCGAAGCGCGCGAGGCGGGCGGCGAGTTCACGGACCTGTTCGACTTCTGTCGTCGCATCGACGGCAAGCGCATGAACAAGCGCACCCTCGAAGCGCTGATTCGCTCTGGCGCGGTGGATACGCTGGGCCCGTCGCGTGCGGTGCTGGCGGCTTCTCTGGAGGCCGCGATCAAGGCCGCATCGCAGAACCAGACCAACCAGAACCTGGGCATGATCGACATGTTTGGCGAGGCTTTCGCCGAGCCCGTCGACGATGGCGACATCTACGCTGACTATCGCCATGCCCGCGACTGGAGCGACAAGGAGCGTCTGGCCGGGGAGAAGGATACCCTTGGCCTCTATCTCACCGGCCACCCGATCGACGAGTACGAACACGAGCTGAAGCGCTTCGTGGCGACCCGGATCGTCGATCTCAAGCCCTCCCGCGAGCCGCAGCGCGTGGCCGGGCTGGTGGTGGCAATGCGCACCATGAAATCGAAGCGTGGCGATACCATGGCTTTCCTCACGCTGGATGACCGCACCGGGCGGATCGAGGCCTCGCTGTTCGGCGAGATGTACGATCAGGTCCGCGGGCAGCTGACGGCCGAGCAGGTGCTGATCGTCGAGGGGGAAGTGTCCAGCGACGACTACTCCGGTGGCCTGCGTCTGCGCAGCAAGGACATCACGCTGATGGCCGACGCCCGTGCCCGCTTCGGTGAAGCGGTCGAGCTCTGCGTCGACGGTGCTCAGCTCAACGGCCGGTTCTCTCGATCCCTGCACGATAGCCTCTCGCCATGGTTGAGCGACTCCGGTCTGCCGGTGCGGGTGCGCTACCGTAATGCCGAGGCCAGCGGCTGTTTCGAGCTGGCGCCGAACTGGAAGGTCTCCCCCAGCGATGAACTGATGACCGCGCTTCGCGGCGTCGAAGGTTACGAAAAAGTCGCGCTTCGCTATCGGGGTGGCTAACGTGTGGCGGTAGGGTGCCTCCTTGCGAACACGCATGAAGGTGCGATAATAGTTCGTTTCGCGGCACGCCAGTCGCCCGTGTTTCAGAAATCCGCTCTGTTTCAGAAATCGAAGCCTGCCAGGATCACAGTAGAAGCTCTATGAATCCCAACTATCTAGACTTTGAACAACCGATTGCCGAACTCCAGGCCAAGATCGAAGAACTGCGTCTGGTCGGTAACGATAGCCGCATCAGCCTGAGTGACGAGATCGGCAAGCTCGAAGAGAAGAGCCGTAAACTCACCGAACAGATCTTTCGCGATCTGACCGCCTGGCAGGTGACGCAGCTGTCGCGGCATCCTCAGCGCCCCTACACGCTCGACTATCTCGCCAGCGTCTTTACCGATTTCGACGAGATGCATGGCGATCGTCATTTCTCCGACGACGCCGCTCTGGTCGGTGGCGTGGCACGTCTCGACGACAAGCCAGTGATGGTCATCGGCCACCAGAAGGGGCGTGACGTCAAAGAGAAAGTGCGGCGCAACTTCGGCATGCCACGGCCTGAAGGGTATCGCAAGGCGTGCCGACTGATGGAGACGGCCGAGCGCTTCAAGATGCCGGTACTGACTTTCATCGACACGCCCGGCGCCTATCCCGGTATCGATGCCGAGGAGCGTGGGCAATCCGAAGCGATCGCCTACAATCTGGCGGTGATGTCGCGGCTGAAAACGCCGATCATTGCCACCGTGATCGGAGAGGGCGGCTCCGGCGGAGCGCTTGCCATCGGCGTCTGCGACGAGCTGCAGATGCTGCAATACTCCACCTATTCGGTGATCTCGCCGGAGGGTTGCGCCTCGATCCTGTGGAAGAGCGCCGACAAGGCCTCTGAAGCGGCTCACGCGATGGGTATCACCGCCTCGCGTCTGAAAGAGCTCGGATTCGTGGATTCGCTGATCGACGAGCCGCTGGGTGGCGCGCATCGCAATCCGCGCAAGACGGCCGATCGGGTCAAGGACGCGTTGACGGGCAGTCTCGATCGGTTGCGGGCGATGGATACCGAGACGCTGCTGGAGCGCCGGTATCAGCGCCTGATGAGTTACGGCGCTCCAGCCGCTTGACGGCTCTTCCTGCGCTCGCCCACACGGCGTTGAGTCGGAGCGCAGCAAAGACAGCGGCCGAAGGCCGGCCCGGCGGGCGAGCGTAGCGAGTCATACCGGCTTGGCATGCTCATTGACACCCACGTTAACTCCGCTGCCTCGCCGGTTTTCGTCTTGTGGGGCTTCGCTCGGGGCGAGCCCTCTAGATCGTCAAGTTCCCAAGAGAATCTCGCTCTATTTTCGAGGCCTAGCATCATTGCCGCAGCACGTAGGAGTCCGCCGTGCGACCTTCCCTCGAAGATCTCATTGATAGAGCCCTGGCACGTCATGTGTCGGGGCGTGTCGTCTGGGTGGCACTCTCCGGTGGTCTCGACTCTTCTCTGCTGCTGAGCGTGGCGGCACCGCTGGCGCGCCAGCGCGGCGTCGATCTGCGGGCGATTCACGTCAATCACGATCTGCAGGCGGCGGCGGGCGACTTCGAAAGCCACTGTCGCGAGCTGTGCGATTCGCTGGCCGTATCACTGGTCGTTGCCTCGGTTACCGTCAGCCCGGCGGGGCAAGGAATCGAGGCCGCCGCCCGCGACGCGCGTTATCAGGCATTTTCCCGTCATCTCTCTACCGGTGACCGCCTCTGGCTGGCGCAGCATGCCGACGACCAGGCCGAAACGCTCCTGCTGGCGACGCTTCGTGGCAGCGGCGTACGTGGCCTGGCGGGCATGCCTGTAGTGCGTCAGTGGCGAGGCCTCGCCGTCGAGCGTCCCTGGCTGGGTCTGGCGCGATCCGAGCTGGCACGGGAGGCGGCACGCCGTGGCGTGGCATGGTGCGAAGATCCCACCAACGCCGAGGTAAGGTTCGATCGCAACTATCTGCGTCACCGCGTGCTGGCACCGTTGCGACAACGCTGGCCAGGCGCTGCCGAGGCACTGGCACGAAGCGCCGGTCATCTGCAGGAGACCGACGAGCTGCTGGGACAGCTGGCCGAGATCGACCTGGCTGAGGCGGGGGGCGATCCCGGCTGCCTGCGGCTGTCGACGCTGCGCGGGCTTGTCTCTTCGCGTCGACGCCTGCTGATTCGTCACGCGCTCGAGCGCCTGAGCTTGCCGACGCCGCCGGCGGCACGCCTGGTCGAGCTCGAACGTCAGCTGACCACGGCAGCGGTTGACCGTCTGCCATCGCTTGTCTGGGCCGGGGGCGAAGCCCGGCTATGGCGGAATCATCTCTACTTGCTGGCGCCCCAGCCACCGATCGATCTGTCCTGGCAGACGACCTGGGATGGCGTCTCGTCGCTGGAAACACCCTGGGGACACTACTGTTGGGTGCTACGGCCGGCTCGAGGTGGCGCGACAATGTCGCTGCGGGTCGGCCTGCGCCAGGGCGGCGAACGTCTCTGTCTGGCCGGGCGTGGCAGGCGCGATCTCAAGCGTCTGCTGCAGGAAGCCGGCGTCCCGCCGTGGCAGCGGGGTCGCCTGCCACTGGTGTGGTTTGGCGACGAACTGGTAGCGGTGCTCGGCGTTGCGTCAGCGCAAGGCTGGTGTCAGACGCGCTAGATCGACGTCACGGGCTGTATGTCAGCGTCAGTCCGGCACTCTGTTGAAAGGCGGCTTCCTGTTCGAGATCGTTGAGCAGCAGTGCCTGAGGCTTGGCGTCGGGCAGCCGCAAATGCAGATTGTCGCCGTCGCAGATTAGTTGGAAGTCGACGGGGGCCTGTTCCGGGCGAGCGTGATTGAGCATCACGGCGAGCCGCAAGAGCCGCGCCAGCCGCTGGTAGGTGAGCTGTACGGCATCGGGCAGCGCTTCGAGCTCCTTCTGCGCGAATTTACGCCGATGAGCTCGAACCAGAAACGCCAGCGCCTGTTGCTCGGGGCGGGAGAAACCGGTCAAATCGGAATACTCGAGCAGGTAGGCGCCATGGCGATGGAACTGGCTATGGGAGATTGCCAGACCAATTTCGTGTACCTGGGCCGCCCAGAACAGGAACAGACGCTGCTCTTCACTCAGCGACCAGCCATCGCGGACCTGATCGAAAGCCGCCATGGCGCTCTGCGCCACGTGGTCGGCGTGGGCCGTCTCGACGCTGTAGCGTCGCATCAGGGATTCGATGCTATGCCGCCGGGAATCCTCGGGCGTGCTACGGCCGATTAGATCGAACAGCACGCCTTCGCGCAGCGCGCCATCGGAGTAGCGCATGCGCTTGAGGTCGAAGGCTTCGAATACGGCACACAGAATCGCGACGCCGGCGGGAAACACCCGCGCGCGATCTTCCTTCAGGCCGTCCATCGCGACCTTGTCCAGATTGCCGAAACCGATCAGGGTCTTGCGCAGCTTCATCAGTGCGTCGCGCTCGATCAGCGTGGCATCGCCATCGCCCCTGGCGCCGATGACGGCGGCCGCCGCCTTGATTGTACCGCTGGAACCGATCGGATCCTGCCAGCCCAGCTGGCAGTAATGTCGCTGGATATTGGCCAGTTCGGACATCGCCGCCATCTCGGCGCGCCGAAAGCGCTTCTCGCTGATATCGCCGTTGGCGAAAAACGTGCCGGTATAAGCGACGCAGCCCATGTGAAGACTTTCCAGCGCCTGGGGCTCGAAGTCCTCGCCGATGATGAATTCGGTGGAACCGCCACCGATATCGACGATCAAGCGTCGGCCGTGAACCTCGGCGAGCGCGTGCGCCGCGCCCAGATAGATCAGGCGCGCTTCTTCACGTCCGCCGATGATCTCGATCGGATGGCCGATCAGCGCCTCGGCGCGATCGATCAACTGGCGGGCGTTGTAGGCCGCACGCAGTGCGTTGGTACCGACGATTCGCAGGTTGGCGGCAGGGACGCCGTCGAGAAAAGGCGCGAAACGCTCCAGGCAGGCCAGGGCTCGCGCCATGGCTGCGTCGGTGAAGTTCTCGTCCGCGTCGAGGCCGGCGGCGAGCTGGACTTTCTCACCCATCTTGGCGACGACCTGAAGCTGGCCGTCTTGATAGTTGGCGACCAGCAGGTGGAAGCTGTTGGAGCCGAGATCGATCGCGGCCAGGCGCCGCGTTTCGTCGTTGGCGGTCGACTTCCCGCTCATGGCGTGGCGTCCTCGAAAACGGTCATGAAATGGGTGGCTGCGGCGTGTCGTCCGATTGTGCAGCGTTCTCGGCGAACGCTGCGACAGCGCTGGATGGGCCAAGATTGCGGGGGGCGTCCGGCCTTGTCAATCGCCCGCGCGGCGGGCATGCTGGCGACAGCGGGATGTCCATCGATAGAGACACGAGTTCATGCAACCACAGCGACGCCATCTGGATAACGAGGCTTTCGAGCGTCAACGCGAGGAACGGGCCATACCGTGGCTTGCGGTTTTCGTCGCCGACTGGTGTCAGCCCTGCGAGACCTTGCTGTCCCGCCTCTCCTCCGCGCCAGCAGGGCCGATTCGTGATCTGGCGGTGGGCGTGGTCGATGTCGATCGTGAACCGGCACTGGCCGAGCGATACGGGGTCAAGGGGACGCCGACGCTGATCCTGTTCATCGAGGGCGAGCCCCGGCTCACACGGGTTGGTGCACTGTCGGAAGCGCAGCTGTTGCAAATCGGCGAAGAAAGTACGCGCAATTGATCGAACCCGTTGGCGATGGCCGTACACGGTCGCTATTGGGGGGCTTGCTTTCGGCAGATAGCTTGTCTACCATCTGGACGTTCACCTGTTCCGAATGCTTCTCGACCGCCTCGCGGTCCCCCAAGTCGTCAGTCAATCCCAGTCCCAATCATCGGCCAGTTTCGATCTTTGGACAGTGACAACGCTCCCGGATGACTCTTTCCGTGAGATTGCAGGCGAATCAAATCGCTCTCCCGGCATCCTCGCGACATGGCAAGTCGGTACCCGGCCTGTTTCGACGTAGCGCCGAGAGGCCATGCGAAATGTATGACCCCTGGGACGACTGAACGCGCCGCGCGGCGTCTGAATCGACCGCCTCTTGTCCTCCTTTTCTATCTCGGCAAAAGTCATTGCCTGCGACACGAGCCATCTTTGACGAACTCATGAATCTAACCGAACTCAAGCAAAAATCCGTTCCTGAACTGCTGGATATCGCCCGTGAAATGGGTATCGATAATCTGGCTCGCTCGCGCAAGCAGGACATCATCTTCGCCATCCTGAAGAAGCACGCCAAGAGCGGCGAAGACATCTACGGCGATGGCGTCCTGGAGATTCTGCAGGACGGTTTCGGTTTCCTGCGTAGCGCGGATTCTTCCTATCTGGCTGGCCCCGACGACATCTATGTCTCGCCGTCGCAGATTCGTCGTTTCAATCTGCGCAAGGGCGACTCGATATCCGGCAAGATCCGTCCGCCGAAAGAAGGCGAGCGCTACTTCGCGCTGTTGAAAGTCAACGAGATCAACTTCGACAAGCCGGAAAACGCCAAGCACAAGATCCTGTTCGAGAACCTGACGCCGTTGTTCCCGCAGGAACGTCTGCCGATGGAGATCGGCAATGGCTCCACCGAGGACATCACCGCTCGCGTGATCGACCTCACGTCACCGATCGGCAAGGGCCAGCGCGGCCTGATCGTGTCGCCGCCCAAGGCCGGCAAGACCTTGATGCTTCAGAACATCGCGGCGTCGATCACGCGCAACAATCCCGAATGTCACATGATCGTGCTGCTGATCGACGAGCGCCCCGAGGAAGTGACGGAAATGTCACGGACGGTGCGTGGTGAAGTCGTGGCCTCGACCTTCGACGAGCCGCCGGCACGCCACGTTCAGGTCGCCGAGATGGTCATCGAGAAGGCCAAGCGTCTGGTCGAGCACAAGAAGGACGTGGTCATTCTGCTCGACTCCATCACTCGTCTGGCGCGTGCCTACAACACCGTGGTGCCGTCTTCCGGCAAGGTGCTGACCGGTGGTGTCGACGCCCATGCGCTCGAGAAGCCCAAGCGCTTTTTCGGTGCGGCGCGTAACATCGAAGAGGGCGGCAGTCTGACCATCATCGCCACGGCGCTGGTCGATACCGGCTCGAAGATGGACGAAGTGATCTTCGAGGAGTTCAAGGGTACCGGCAACATGGAAGCCCACCTCGACCGCAAGCTGGCCGAGCGCCGCGTCTACCCGGCCTTCAACATTCGTCGTTCCGGTACGCGTCGCGAGGATCTGATCGCCTCCGAGGAAGAAATGCAGCGGATGTGGATCCTGCGCAAGCTGCTCAATCCGATGGACGATGTGGCGGCGACGGAGTTCCTGATCGATCGTCTCAAGGATACCAAGACCAATCTTGAATTCTTCGAAGCCATGAAAAGACGTTGATTCTGGCTGGCTGCACTCGATGACACTGCGTTGGAAAATCGCTCAAGCTGCTCATTTACTCCAGTAAATTCCGCACTTTCGCGATTTTCCGCCTTGTCTCATCTTCGTTCGCTCAGCCAACTTTCAACGCTTCGTGAGATATTCGGGGCAAAGCAGAAAATGGAGGGCAGCATGTTATGCTGCCCTTTTTGCGTTCTTGGATAGTGGATACGGGCAACGTCATGAAATATCACGATTTGCGGGATTTCATCGCGGCGCTGGAGCAGCGTGGTGAGTTGAAGCGTGTCAGTGTCGAGGTGGACCCGTATCTGGAGATCACCGAGATCTGTGATCGCACGCTGCGCGCCGGCGGTCCCGCACTGCTGTTCGAGAACGTCAAGGGCAGCGAGATGCCGGTGCTGGGCAACCTGTTCGGGACCCCCGAACGCGTCGCTTTGGGCATGGGGCAGGAGAGCGTCGAGGCGCTGCAGGAGGTCGGCAAGCTGCTGGCTTTCCTGAAGGAGCCGGACCCGCCCAAGGGGCTCAAGGATGCCTGGGACAAGCTGCCGATCTTCAAGCAGGTCATGAGCATGGGGCCGAAGACGGTGCGTTCGGCGCCCTGTCAGCAGGTCGTGTTCGAGGGCGAGGACGTCGACCTGGATCGCCTGCCGATTCAGCACTGCTGGCCGGGCGATGTGGCACCGCTGGTGACCTGGGCGCTGGTCGTGACCAAGGGGCCGCACAAGACGCGCCAGAACCTGGGCATCTATCGCCAGCAGAAGCTCTCCCGGAATCGGCTGATCATGCGCTGGTTGAGCCACCGCGGTGGCGCGCTCGATTTCCGCGAGTGGCAGCAGGCGCACCCGGGGGAGCCGTTTCCCGTGGCGGTGGCGCTGGGCGCCGATCCGGCAACGATTCTCGGGGCGGTGACGCCGGTACCGGATACGCTTTCCGAATACGCGTTCGCCGGGCTGCTGCGCGGCTCGCGCACCGAGCTGGTCAAGTGCGGTCACGCCGATCTGGAAGTGCCGGCATCGAGCGAGATCGTGCTGGAAGGCTTCATTTATCCGGATGACATGGCGCCCGAAGGGCCCTATGGCGATCACACCGGGTATTACAATGAAGTCGAGAACTTCCCCGTGTTCACCGTCGAGCGCATCACCCATCGTCGCGATCCGATCTATCATTCGACCTACACTGGTCGCCCGCCGGATGAGCCCGCCGTGCTGGGATTGGCGCTCAATGAAGTGTTCGTGCCGATTCTGCGCAAGCAGTTTCCCGAGATCGTCGATTTCTATCTGCCGCCGGAGGGCTGTTCCTATCGGATGGCGGTCGTGACCATGAAGAAGCAGTATCCCGGTCACGCCAAGCGAGTGATGATGGGGGTCTGGAGTTTTCTACGCCAGTTCATGTATACCAAGTTCGTGATCGTGCTGGATGACGATGTCGATGCGCGCAACTGGGAAGATGTGATCTGGGCCATCACCACGCGCATGGATCCGGCCCGCGACACGGTCTTGGTCGAGAATACGCCCATCGACTATCTTGATTTCGCTTCGCCGACCGCGGGGCTGGGCTCCAAGATGGGGCTGGATGCCACCAATAAGTGGCCGGGCGAGACCACTCGCGAGTGGGGCGAACCCATCGTCATGGACCCGGCTGTCAAGTCGCGCGTCGATGAGCGGTGGGAGAGCTACGGTATCGATATCGCGGCGCCGTCGGCGCGAACGGGAACCTCGAGCAAAGATGGGGCGGCATGACGGCAAGTAGTGAAGTGGACATGACGATCAGGACATTGACCTGCCAGGTGGAAACGGTCGAAGACCTGACCCCCGACGTATTTCGGGTCGTACTCGAGGGGCGGGTCGAGGCGATCAGCCATGCGCCGGGCCAATATCTGGAACTGGAGTTGCATGAAGGCACCTGGGTGCCTTTTTCGATTGCCTGCGCCGACAATGGTGAGGGTCAGTTGGAGCTGCATATCCAGCACTGGCCGGAGCGCACCCACTCGGCGAGACTGCGCGAGTTGCTGACCCATCGCAATCGATTGTCGGTGCGGCTCCCTAGTGGAGACTGTTTTCTGCCGGCGGGAGGCGGGCAGCCGCTGTTGCTGATCGCGGCCGGCACCGGCTTTGCCCAGCTCAAGGCGATCGTCGAAGCGGCATTGGCCGAGAACCCCGAGAGAGACATCTCGATCTGGTGGGCGGTGCGCGAGCGGCGCGACCTATATGCCGAATCCCTGGCGCGGCAATGGGCTCAGACGTATTCGCACGTCCATTTTCATGCGGTGGTCGAGGCGGCGGAGACCGAGTTCGAAGCGCTGCCGGGCATTCACTGGCATCGCGGGCGTATCGACGAGGCGCTGGCGGCAGCGTTCGAGACACTCACGGGCCTCGAGATCTACATCGCCGGTTCACCGGGCATGGTCTATGCCTGCGTCGACACCCTGGCGCCATTGGGTCTCGCGGAACATCAGGTGCATTCGGACGTCTTCAGCTATGCCCCACGGGTGCCCTTTCTGCCGCTGCCCGAGGGGGACCCGACCCAGCCGCCACTGACGCCGGGCGAGGCGCACGCGACATCGGAACAGGGCGCAGCATCGAACAAGGGCGCGGCATCGAAGAAGGGTGAAGCATCCAAGAAGAGAGAGCCATGAGCCAGTCTCCGATCCTGATTACCGGTGGCGCTCAACGCTTGGGGCGTCACTGTGCCGAGCGCCTGCTCGACGACGGTCACCCGGTCATCGTCACCTATCGCCGCGAGCGCGATACGCTGGAGGCGTTACGCCAGCGAGGGGCTGTGACGCTGGCGGCGGATTTCGCCAGCGAAGCGGGTATACACGATTTTATCGCCCGGCTGCGCGAGACTACCGCCAGCCTGCGCGCCATCATTCACAATGCGAGTGAGTGGCTGTCGGATCCCGAGCCGGCGGCGGCGGGGGAGACGCTGGAGCGACTGTTTCGGGTCCACATGCAGGCGCCGTATCTGATCAACCTGCACGCCAGAGATCTGCTGGAAGCGTGTCAGGAGCCTCAGTGCGACATCGTGCATATCACCGACAGCATCGTTCGGCATGGGGCGGCGCGTGGAGCGGCGGGACAGGCGGCATATGCTGCCACCAAGGCGGGGCTCGAGAGTCTGACCCGGTCGTTTGCGGTACAGTTTGCGCCCCGAATTCAGGTCAATGCGATAGCGCCGGGCCTGGTCATGCTCAATGGCGATGAAGGCATCGACAGCGATCAGCGGGTACCGGGGCCAGGGGTCGTTTATCAGACGCTGCGCTATCTCCTCGACAACGATTTCGTCACCGGCACCACCGTCGCGGTGGATGGCGGTCGCCACCTCGGCTGACGAGCGCGTATCGCTGCGTCGAGACCGCGGCGGCCGTCCCGTCCCTTCACCAGGCGGCCACGGTGACCGCGCCGCCTCGCTACAGCGACACGGTGTTACTGCGGATCTGAATCAGCTTGCCTTCGTCGATCACCGGCCCTGACGGCTTGCCGCCCGGCGCCCCGGCGCTGGGCTCCATGCTGACGGCGAAGTCGGCGGTTTTCATCAGGCCCAGCATCTTGGTGGGCAGCTGCATGGTCGCTTCGCCCTGAGTCGGCAGCATGCCCAGCGAAACCGGCGTGCCATTTTCCATCATCCACAGCTCGCCACCCTTGCCTTCGGGCATCGGATCCGGCGATACCGCCTGCACCATCATCTTGCCGTCGAGGGTGGCGTTGAGAATCCACGCCGTCTGGCCGCTGGGCTGATTGATCACGAACACGTACTCGCCCGGCATCATGCCCGACTCCTTCGGCGCCAATGTCAGTAAGGCAAGCGCCAGCGCCGCGGCAGTCGCGAGACCGCTGAATGCGCGCCAGAACCCGAGCCGTTGCAGCAGGCCGGTCTTGAGTCCCAGCCGCGTGGCGATACCGGACCACAGCTGCGAAGGTGGTTTGACGGGCTCCAGCTGCTGGTTGAGCAGCTGCAAGTGCTCGCGCCACGCATCCACGCTGTGCTGTAGCCCCGGGCTGACCGCCAGCAGCGCTTCGAATTCGGCGCGCTGGTCGCGATCCAGCGTGCCGAGAACGTATTCTCCGGCTGCCATCTCGCGCTCGTCGGGATCGTTCAAGCCAAACGTGTCATGCATTCCTTCAACCTCTCGAGGCCTCTCCGGACCCAGCTCTTGACGGTTCCCAGCGGTTTGGTCAGATGTGACGCCAGATCGTGGTGGGTCAGTCCTTCGAAAAACGCCAGCTCCAGCGCCTGCCGCTGTTGCGTGGTCAATTCGGTCAGGCACTGCTGCAGGGTTTCTGCCTGCTGATTGATATCGCTCTCGCTCTCGACGTCGGAGTCGCCCGGCAAGGTATCGATGATGGCATCGCCGTCCGCCTCCTGCGGGCGCTGGCGTCTGAGCCAGTCGATTCCGATATTACGCGTCAACGTCGATAGCCAGGTCATCGGTCGCGCCCGCGAGGCGTCGTACTGACCCGCCACCTGCCAGACACGCAGGTAGACCAGTTGCAGGCAGTCCTGGGCGGCGGCTTCCTGACGTACGATACGCAGCAGCTGCGCGTATAGATGCGGACTGGTCGCGCGATAGAGTTTCTCGAAAGCAAGACCATCGCCGCGGGCGCTGGCGTGGAGATTGTCGATCAGCACTTCATGAGGCGGGTAGGCCATGGAGTTCCTTGAAAGGCTTTCTTTTTCTTGTCCAACAGTCTCGCCAACGGGGTCGAACAAGTAAAGCCTGGATGGCGTTGGGATAGCCCGTCGCTTCAAAAGACTTGTCAAAACGCGTCGGAACGTTAGGATAGAGCCACGACTTACTTGAAGACTCTCTGCGAGAGAACGTCATGACCGGACGCCACGACTCACGTTTCATCGACACCGCCCAGGCTTGCGGCGGTGCGATGGCGTTCGCGTTCTCTGGTTATGGCTATTGGTTTAGGACTGGCGTGCCCGCCGGTTGGTCACACTGACCTGAACCTGCGAGGCACGCCCGGAACCGGGCTGCCTCCTCGCAACAAGAACCCCCGGATGGCTGCCCACCCGGGGGTTCTCGCGTTTCGGGTCTGATTCTTGAACTCTATTTTGGAATGAGATCGTTATGGACGCTGCCACATCAGAACTGAAACCGGCCCCATCGACACCGGAGACATCTCCCATCGTCAGCTCGCGAGAGTTGCCGACGGCCGCCGAGCTACGCCGACGCCTACCGCTGAGTGCGGCGCTGGAAGCGCGGATCGGTGCGCAGCGTCGCGCCATACAGGCGATTCTGGACGGCGAGGACGATCGCCTGCTGGTGGTGACCGGGCCCTGCTCGGTGCATGATCCCGTCGCGGCGCTCGAGTATGCCGAACGGCTGGCGGCGCTCAATGCGGTAGTCGGGGACCGGCTGTTGCTGGTGATGCGAGTCTACGTCGAGAAGCCACGCACGACCGTGGGTTGGAAGGGCATGGCCTACGACCCCCACCTCGACGGCAGTGATGACATGGCCGCGGGGCTGGCTATGGCACGACACCTGATGCGCGACATCGCCGAGCTGGGTCTGCCGGTGGCCACCGAGCTACTGCAGCCGATGGCCGGCGCCTATTTCGAGGATCTGCTGAGCTGGGTGGCGATCGGCGCGCGTACCACGGAATCGCAGATTCATCGCGAGCTGGCCAGCGGGCTGGCAGCGGCGGTCGGCTTCAAGAACGGGACCCAGGGCAATGTCGATGTCGCCATTGCCGCGATGCAGTCTGCCGCGCACCCGCATCGCCATTTCGGTGTCACCACGGCCGGCAGTCCGGCGATGATCGAGACATCGGGCAACCCCGCCACCCACCTGGTGCTGCGCGGCGGCCACGACGGCCCCAATCACGATGCCGCCAGCGTGGCTGCCAGCCGTCGCGCCATGGAGCAGGCCGGGCTCAAAGCCAATGTGATGGTGGATTGCAGCCACGCCAACTCGCGCAAGGATCATCGACGGCAGACGGAAGTGCTGTTCGATGTGCTGGAACAGCGGCTGGCGGGGGATCGGAGCCTGATCGGCGTGATGCTCGAAAGCCACCTGTTCGAAGGTAAGCAGGCGCTCAATCCATCGACGCTACGCTACGGCGTCTCGATCACCGATGCCTGCCTGGGCTGGGAAGCGACCGACAATCTGCTGACACGAGTGGCGGAGCGACTTCGCCAGGCCTGATCCGGTGGCTCTTGCAGCGTTACGTCATCGACATCATCCCGTCATATCTTCGGCTTAGCCTCGTCACGACGATCCATCCGTGATGAGTCAGGGGATATGACATGAGTCGGGAAGTCGAAGATCATCGCATTCACAATGAAAGTCATAACACGCCATTCGCAGACATTGTCGAGCGCCACCTTTCGCGCCGTCAGATCCTGCAGGGTGGCCTGGGAGTGGCAGCCGTTTCCATGATGGGGGGATTCGGCCTGGGCGGTAGCCTGCGTGCCTGGGCTCAGGACAAGTCGCCGTTGGCACTAGGATTCGAGTCCGTCCGCGGTTCCCGTACCGATGCCATCGTGGTCCCCGCCGGCTATCGCGCCCAGGTGCTGATTCCATGGGGAACGCCGCTCAATGGCAATGCGACCGAGTGGCAAAAGAGTCTCGCCATGACGCCGCAGCAGCAGGCGAACAGCGTGGGTATGCACCACGATGGCATGCACGCTTTTCCGCTGGATTCGAAGACCGGCTCGCGCCGCTTCCTGCTCGCGCTCAATAACGAATACATCGATCAGGATGCGCTATGGGCACCGCAAGGTGGCCCGACCCGGCCTGACGGCGTTCGACCGGCCGATGAAGTGCGCACCGAGATCAACGCCCACGGCGTCACCATCGTCGAGATCCAGCGCCAGGACGACGGTGGCTGGGCGCACGTGGTCGATTCCCCCTACAACCGCCGAATCACCACCGCCACGCCGATACATCTGTCCGGACCGGTGGCGGGCAGCGACTATGTCAGGACGCGCTACTCCGCCGACGGGACTCGAACGCGCGGCACCAACAACAACTGCGCCAATGGCTATACCCCCTGGGGCACCTATCTGACCTGCGAGGAGAACTGGCCGGAAGTGTTCGTCAACACCGGCGAGCGTTTCAGCGACGACGCCCGGCTGGGGCTGCCGACCGACCGCGGCCGCTATGGCTGGGAGACGGCGGCCGGCGACGGCGAGCAGGACGACGAATTTGCGCGATTCGACATCACGCCCGGCTCGGGAGAGGCGACCGAAGACTACCGTAACGAGGCTCGGACCTTCGGCTACGTGGTCGAGATCGATCCCTATACCCAGGCCACGGCGATGAAACGCACGGCGTTGGGGCGTTTTCGCCACGAGGGCTGCTGGCCGGGGCCGGTGCGCGCCGGAGAGCCGCTGACGTTCTACACCGGTCATGACTCGCGCAACGAGTACATCTACAAGTTCGTCAGCGCCGCCAAGTGGGACCCCGCCGATGAGCCCGAGCCGGGCAGCGAGACGGATCGTCTGACGATCGGCAGCAAGTACCTCGACGAGGGCACGCTCTATGCGGCGCGCTTCGACGAGGATGGGCGGGGCGAGTGGCTGGCGCTGACGCCGGAGGCCCTGACACCTTCAGGGCGCACACTGGCCGCCGCATTGGGGCTGGAGGCGGACGACGCTGCCGGGATCATCATTCATACTTGCGACGCCGCCGACCTGATGGGGGCGACACCGATGGATCGTCCGGAGTGGTCGAGCGTCGATCCCGTGTCCGGCGAGGTCTATTTCACGCTGACCAACAACTCGAAACGCACCGCGGACGGCACCGAGCCCACTTTCACCAACGACGGCGAGGCGCTCGAGGCCTCAGGCGTGGGCTATGCGACGGCGCCGACCAACGCTGCCAACCCGCGAGCCAGCAACGAGAGCGGCCATATCATTCGCTGGCGCGAGCAGCCGGACAACCGCTTTGCCTGGGAGATATTCCTGTTCGGCAGCGATGCTGACGCCCAGACGAATCGGTCCGGCCTGACACAAAGCAATCAGTTCGCGAGCCCCGATGGCCTATGGTACGACGAGCGTGGCGATGGCCAGGGCATTCTGTGGTTCCAGACCGACAACAGCGATAACGCGGTCGCCGAATACACCAACGATCAGCTGCTGGCGGTAGTGCCAGGAGCACTGGCTATCGGTGATGGATCGGGCTCGGTCCTCGATGCGCGCAACCAGAACCAGCTCAAGCGTTTTGCCGTGGGTCCGAATGGCTGCGAGGTGACCGGCATCTTCGCCACGCCGGACCGCACCGCGTTGTTCATCAACATCCAGCATCCCGGCAACTGGCCGGCAGATGGCGATGCGCTGAGTCAGGATGCGACGAAGATTGCCGACGGCAAGGTGCGCCCGCGCGCGGCGACGGTGGCGATCTGGAAAGAGGATGGCGGCCAGGTCGGAGTCTGAGTCGGGCTGGCCCGCAAGCGACAGCCACGAGAAGGCCGGAGGCGCTAGCCTCCGGCCTTCTCGTATCGGTTGAACACTACCCGCCAACCACCACTACCGGTCGATGACCGGGGATGCGCTCAGGTCTGGCTGGCGTAGGCGTAAAGCAGCGTCTCCTGCGCGCTGATCGGTTCGGCCTCGCCCGGATCGCGGAGATGGTACTGCCCCTCGGTGTCGAGCTCCCAGCTCTGGCAGTTGTCGAGCAGATAGGTGTCGAGATCCTTGCGTACCTGCTGCGCGAGCTTCTTGTCCAGCAGCGGGAAGCAGGTCTCCACGCGATGGAACATGTTGCGTTCCATGGCGTCAGCACTGGAGCACCACACTTCGTGCTTGCCGTCATTATTGAAATAGTAGACGCGGGTATGCTCGAGGAAGCGACCGATGATCGAACGCACCCGGATATTGTCGGAAATACCCGGTATGCCGGGGCGCAGGCAGCACATCCCGCGAATGATCAGATCGCAGGTCACGCCTGCCTGCGAAGCGCGATAGAGCGCACGAATCAGCTTGGGCTCGGTGATCGCGTTGCACTTGATGACGAGTCTGGCCTTCTTGCCGCTCTGGGCCAGCTTGGCCTCACGATCGATCATCTCGACCAACGTCTTGTGCAGCGTGAAGGGGGCGTGCAGCAGCGTATGTATCTTGCGTGGTTTGCCCATGCCAGAGAGCTGCTGGAACACCTTGTGGACGTCGTCGCATATCTCGTCGTTGGCAGTCATCAGGCTGTAGTCGGTATACAGCTTGGCGGTCTTGGCGTGGTAGTTGCCGGTGCCGAGATGGACGTAATGGCTGAGCGCGCCTTTCTCGCGGCGCACAATATGCATCATCTTGGCATGGGTCTTGTAGGCCATCACTCCGTAGATGACGATGGCGCCCGCTTCCTGCAGGCGGGAGGCCAGCGCCAGGTTGTCGGCCTCGTCGAAGCGCGCCCGCAGCTCGATGACCACGGTCACTTCCTTGCCGCCACGTGCGGCTTCCACCAGGGCGCCCACGATCGAGGAATCGGCACCGGTGCGATAGAGCGTCTGCTTGATCGCCATCACGTCAGGGTCGCGTGCGGCCTGGCGCAGCAGATCCTCTACCGGGCTGAATGACTGAAACGGGTGATGCAGCAGGATATCGCCCTGGCGAATGGCGGTGAACAGATTGACCTCGCCGCGCACCGGCCTGGGCAGGCCAGCCGTGAACGGCCGGTAGCGCAGATCGGGGCGCTGGACATCTCCCAGCACCGCCATCATCCGGGTCAAGTTGACCGGACCATTGACCCGATAGAGATCGTCTTCGCCCAGTTCGAACTGCTTGAGCAAAAAATCGATCAGGCTGTCGGGGCAGTTGTCGGCGACTTCGAGCCGAACCCCGCTACCGTAGCGCCTCGCCAGTAGTTCGCCGCGCAGCGCCGAGGCCAGATCGGAGACCTCCTCGGGATCGACCGACAGATCGGCATTGCGGGTCAGCCGGAACTGATAGCAGCCCTCCACCTCCATGCCGGGAAAGACCTCGTGAGCATGGGCGTGGATCATCGATGACAGGAATACGTAATCGGTGAAGCCATCTTCACATAGCGCCTCCGGCAGGCGGATCAGCCGGGGCAATGAACGCGGTGCCGGCAGGATCGCCATGCCGCCCTCGCGACCGAAGGCATCGGTGCCATCGAGCTCGACGATGAAGTTGAGGCTCTTGTTGACCAGTCGCGGAAACGGATGCGAGGGGTCGAGCCCGATCGGACTGATGACCGGCGCGATCTCCTCCTCGAAATAGTCGGCCACCCACGAGGCCTGCTCGGGAGTCCATTGAGCACGCCGGCGAAACCGGATCTTCTGCTCTTCCAGCGCGGGCACCAGCACATCGTTGAGGATCCGATACTGACGCTCGACCTGTTCGTGACCGATGCGCGAGACCTCCGCCAGCACCCGTGCGGGCGTCATGCCGTCGGCGCCGGTTTCGTCATGGAACGATGCCAGCTGATGTTTGAGCCCGGCAACCCGGATCTCGAAGAACTCATCGAGATTGGAAGAGACGATCAGCAGGAACATCAACCTGTCGAGCAGCGGATGCGACGGATCCAGGGACTGTTCGAGCACGCGAATGTTGAACTGCAGATGCGACAGTTCGCGGTTGAAGTAGAGCGTAGGGTCGTCGAGATCCGCCTGAGAGGAGGGCGTCGCCTTGGCATGAATGCCCTTGCGCGTACGATTGACGCGCAACGGCGCGGCGTTGATCTCTTCACCGCTGACCGACAGCAGCGTGTCGGCAGAAGCGTTGGGCGTGTCTGGCGTGCCTGAGTCTGTCATCACGAATCTCCGGTACCGGGGCAGACACGCCCGGCACCTCAGGTTTTGAGCAATTGCGCGGCGCGTTTGGCGAAATAGGTCAGGATGCCGTCGGCGCCGGCGCGTTTGAAGCAGGTCAGCGATTCCAGAATCACGCTGTCCGCATCCAGCCAGCCTTTCTCGAAGGCGGCCATGTGCATGGCGTACTCACCGCTGACCTGATAGGCGAAGGTGGGCACCCCGAACGACTCCTTCACCCGCTGGATCACGTCCAGATATGGCATGCCCGGCTTGACCATCACCATGTCGGCGCCTTCCTGAATGTCCAGGGCGGTTTCGTGCAGCGCCTCGTCGGTGTTGGCCGGATCCATCTGGTAGCTGAACTTGTCGGCCTTGCCCAGATTGCCACTGGAACCGATGGCATCGCGAAACGGGCCGTAATATTTCGAGGCGTACTTGGCCGAATAGGCCATGATCTGCGTCTCGTGCAGCCCCTCGCGCTCGAAGGTGTCGCGAATCAGACCGATCCGGCCATCCATCATGTCGGAAGGTGAGATCACGTCCGCGCCGGCCTCGGCGTGGGAGAGTGCCTGCTTGATCAGCGCCTCAATGGTGCGGTCGTTGATCAGGTAGCCGTTCTCGTCGGGTACCCCGTCCTGGCCGTGGGTGGTGTAGGGGTCGAGTGCCACGTCGGTGATGATGCCGAGATCCGGGAAGCGCTCGCGCAGCGCCCGAATCGCACGCTGAATCACGCCATCCGGATTCCAGGCTTCGGCGCCATCGACGGTCTTCTTTTCCGGCGGGATGAACGGGAACAGGTCGATCGCCGGGATGCCGAGCGCGACCAGCTCTTCGGTCTCGCGCAGCAGTTCGTCGATGGACAGGCGTTCGACGCCGGGCATGGAAGCGACCGGCTCGCGCCGGTTCTCCCCCTCGAGCACGAATACGGGAAGAATCAGATCGTCCGTCGTCAGTGCCGTTTCTCGGGCCAGACGGCGGGAAAAGTCGTTCTTGCGCAGGCGCCTCAGGCGGGTGGCCGGGTACTGACGTGACAGGGAATAACGCATGAATCTCTCCACAAAAGCGGCGAACGCGCCTTTCGACACGCTCGCGGCGCCGACAGCTACGCTATCAGCGACGAATGACAAGACGATGACAGTGGGTTTGAAGCCCCAGTATAGCAACCGCCATGGCGGGTCGTGTGGGGGCGATTGTCGCAGCGGCTGGCATGGAAATGCCGCGCAGAGGCGTCAATCCGCGGGATCGGGCTCGTCGTGCCGGCGGCGCTGGACGATGCGCCCGAAGATGATCCCGACTTCGAACAGCAGCCACATGGGCACGGCCAGCAAGCTCTGCGAAATGATGTCCGGCGGGGTGAGCAGCATGCCGATGATGAAGCAGATCAGGATCACGTAGGGCCGTTTCTTGCTCAGGCTCGCGACATCGGTGATCCCGGTCCAGATGACCAGGAAAGTGGCGATGGGAATTTCGAACGCCACGCCGAAGGCGAAGAACATCTTCAACACGAAATTGAGATAGGCGTTGATATCGGTCATCACCGTGACGTCCTGCGGCCCGGTATGCACGAAGAAGCTGAACAGCAGCGGGAACACCACGTAGTAGGCGAATGCCGCTCCGCCGTAGAACAGCAGGATACTCGAGGCGAGTAGCGGAAACGCCAACGCTTTCTCGTGCTTGTAGAGCCCCGGCGCGATGAACGCCCAGGCCTGGTAGAGAATGAACGGAATTGCCGCGAAGACGGCAACCACCATGGTCAACTTGAACGGCGCCAGAAAGGGCGAGGTGACCTCGGTGGCGATCATCTTCGACCCCACCGGCAGCAGAGCCACCAGCGGGTCGGCAACGAAACGGTAGATGTCGTTGGAAAAGGCGTAGAGACCGATGAAGATCACCACGACGATGATCACCGCCTTGAGCAGGCGCGAGCGCAACTCGATCAGATGCTCGATCAAGGGGGCCTGCGACTGCTGTTCTTCTGGCGGTGGTGTGGAGGCGTCGCTCATCGAGAAGCCGAATCCTTGTCCGCGGGAGAAGAGGTGGCGTCGTCGGGCCGGGTTTCCGGCGCCGCTGGGCGATCGTCACGCGAAGACGATGCGGCGGAATCGGGTTCCGTGCCCCGGTCATGACTATCGGGAGTGGCGGACGGCGGCGTCGAAACGGACGGCGGCGTCGAAGCGGGCGGCGGCGTCGAAGTGCGGGAATCACCGGGCTTCACGGTATCTCCAAGGCTCGCTTCGAAGCCGCGGCGTGCCTGATTGACGCCTTCGTCGAGCTTCTTCTGCTGCTCGGCCAGCTTCTGGCGCAGCTCCTCGGCTTCGAGCTGGGAGGTGATTTCCCGCTGCATGGTCGAGACGCTGCGCTTGATGCGGCCGACCCACAGGCCGGCCGTGCGTGCAGCCTTGGGAAGGCGCTCGGGTCCGAGTACCAGCAGGCCGACGATGCCGATCAGTAACAGCTCGAAGAAACCGATATCGAACATAGGGGTTACTGGCGCCCGGCCTTGTCGCTGGACGACGATTTGGTCTCGCCGGGGCGATTATCGAAGTTGACGTCGTGAGTCGTTTTCGAGTTCTCGTCCTCGGCATGGTTGATGCTGTGCTGCGTCGTGCTCTCTTTCTTGTCGTCGTCATCGATGGCTTTCTTGAAGCCTTTGACGGCGCCGCCCAGATCGCTGCCGACGTTGCGCAGTTTCTTGGTACCGAAAATCAGGATGATGATCCCGAGAACGATCAACAACTGCCAGATACTGATCCCACCCAGCATGACTTTCTCCTTACCGGTGCGCCGTGGCGCGATGTTGATTCAGGCATCCTGCCGACGCGAGGCTTTTTCGTCCAGTCCCGAAACATTGAACCGTCGCGCCAGCTCCGCGAGCACCTCGCGATGATCGATGTCGAGATGCGACAGCATGACCAGACTATGAAACCACAGATCGGCGACCTCACCGACCAGATCCTGGCGACTCCGAGCATCATCTACCTCGACATCCTTGGCGGCAAGCAGCGTTTCCGTGGCTTCTTCGCCAATCTTTTCCAGAATCTTGTTGAGGCCACGCTGATGCAGCTGAGCGACGTAGGAGCTGTCCGGGTCCGCGCTGCGACGGGCGTCGAGCACCGCCGCCAGTTGCTCGAGAGTATCACTCATCAGATGACATTCCTGCTTTAGGGCAAGTTCAACCGGGCGTAGGGCGCCCGGTGCTCATTCGGCGCCCCGGTGCTCGACGATTTCGGACATCGGGTCATGATCATACACTCAGCGCCAGGCCAGCAGCACTATCCCCAGGCCGGCCGCGACCAGTACCGGCCACGGCTGCTGTTCCGCCCACGTCAGCATCGGCTGCCACGCCAGCGCCACGGCCAGCAGAACGGCGCCGAGGCGCAGGCGTCTGGCACGAGGCGCGGCTCGCTGGAAGCGGGCTTCGAGGCCCGTCAGCGCCTCGGTCTGCTGGCGGTTGAGCCGACGCTGCTGTTCGCGATCGGAGAGCGCCTGATAAGCGAGCACCGGCAGCTCCGGAATCTGGTGAGCCAGCTCGGGGGCGTGTTTCTGCAGGGCTTTCCAGAATCCCTTGGGTCCGGCGCGCTCGCGCATCCAGCGTTCGAGATAGGGTCTGGCGGTGCTCCACAGATCCAGGTCCGGGTAGAGCTGACGACCCAGGCCCTCGATATTGAGCAGCGTCTTCTGCAGCAGGACCAACTGCGGCTGGACCTCCATGTTGAAGCGTCGCGCGGTCTGGAACAGGCCCAGCAGCACCTGGCCGAAAGAGATGTCCTTGAGCGGCTTCTCCAGAATCGGCTCGCAGACGGCACGAATCGCCGAGGCGAACTCGTTGGCGCGGGTGCCTTCGCCGACCCAGCCAGATTCGATGTGCAGCACCGCGACCTCGTAATAGTCCTGACGGAAGAAGGCCAGCAGGTTCCGCGCCAGATAGTCCTGATCCTCGCGGGTCAGGCTGCCGACGATGCCGCAGTCGATGGCGATATAGCGGGGCTCGGTGGGGTTTTCCCGCGAGACGAAGATATTGCCGGGGTGCATGTCGGCATGGAAGAAGTTGTCGCGGAAGACCTGGGTAAAGAAGATCTCCACGCCGCGCTCGGCCAGCTTCTTGAGATCGGTACCCTGGGCGCGCAGGGCGTCGATATCGGCCACGGGAATGCCGTTGATGCGCTCCTGGACCATCACCTGACGATGGGTCAGCGACCAGTGAATGGCCGGCACGTAGAGCAGCGGCGAACTCAGGAAGTTGCGCTTGAGCTGGGAGGTGTTGGCGGCTTCCTTGTTGAGATCGAGCTCGTCGAACAGGGTTGCCTCGTAGTCCTTGATCACCTCGACCGGACGTAGGCGGCGCGCCTCGGGGATTCTGCGCATCAGACGCGCGAAGGTGTACAGCAGCCCGATATCTTCGCGCATGATGCGGTCGATGCCGGGGCGGATGATCTTGACCACCACCTGCTCGCCGCTATGCAGCTCGGCGGCGTGGACCTGGGCGATCGATGCCGAAGCCATGGGCTCGGTCTCGAACGCGGCGAAGGCCTCTTCGACGGTCTTGCCGAGCTCGACCTCGACCATGGCGCGGGCGGTCTCGCCGGGGAAAGGCGGCACCTGATCCTGAAGCCGCTTAAGTTCGTCGGCGATATCCGGTGGCAGCAGATCGCGGCGGGTCGACAGCATCTGGCCGAACTTGACGAAGATAGGCCCGAGTGACTCCAGCGCCAGGCGCAATCGCTTGCCACGGGAGTGGTCGCCGATCGGAATCAGACGGACGGGCGCGAAGCGCCATAGCCAGCGGATGACAGGCGGAAGCTTCTCCTGGGGAACCAGACTGTCGAGACGGTAGCGCGAGATGGTCCAGGCAATGCGAAATAGCCGCAGGCTCATGAACGAGACTCCTGGCGGCGTTGCAATCGAGCGATTCGGGCGCCGAGGCGATCGACGTTCTGCTGGAGCTCGGTCAAGTGGTCGCGGGCAACGGCGAGCTGGTCGCGCCCGGTCAGCCAGCGCCGCTCCTCGAACAGATAGTCGCGCATGTCCTGGTGCCACTCGCTGGCCATGAAGCGGGTCTGCCGATCCAGATGATGAATGCCCGCGGCGACACCGTGGGCGGTATGGCTACCCAGCCCCTTGGCCAGCGCGCCTTCCCAGTCGAGATCGAGATCCATGAACAGGGCCTGGATGGTCGGGAGGAGCGCTGTCTGGCCGGTGACCGGCAGCTGCCCGCTGAACAGCAGGCGCTCGAGCGAGTCGCCCGCCATCAGGCGCGTCATGGCGTGTCGGTTCAGGGTAATCTCGAGATCGTCCGTGTCCTGCCACTGCTGTGCCCGACTCAAGGTGAGGCCGTCGGCGTGGAATCCTACCCGCAACCCGAGGCGAGCGTCGGCAAGATTCAGCCGCAGGGTCTTACCGGACAGCGCCGCCAGTCGTGCGGGTGCCGCCGGGTCGCGGCGCAGCAACGTCGTCAGCGAACGCTCGAGGGCGACCAGGGCAAAGGTATCCAACATATGACGCCAGCCCTCAGAGCTTGATGCCGCGATGCAGCGCGACGATGCCGCCGGTCATGTTGGTATATTCGACACGTTCCAGCCCGGCCGCCTGCATCATGCCTTTCAGGGTTTCCTGATCGGGATGCATGCGGATCGATTCGGCCAGATAGCGGTAGCTGTCGGCGTCGTTGGCCACCAGCCGACCCATCTGCGGCAGCAGTCGGAACGAATACTGATCGTAGGCTTTCGACAGCAGGCCGTTGACCGGCTTGGAGAATTCCAGCACCAGCAGGCGACCGCCTGGCTTGAGGACGCGAGTCATCGAGCGCAGCGCAGCGTCCTTGTCGGTGACATTGCGCAGACCGAAGGCGATAGTGATGCAGTGGAAGCTGTTATCGGGGAACGGCAGGCTTTCCGCATTGGCCTGCACGTATTTGACGTTGTCACCGACGCCGTGGTCGATCAGCTTGTCGCGGCCCACACGCAGCATCGACTCATTGATATCTGCCAGGACGACACGGCCCTTTGGTCCGACACGCTTGGCGAACTGACGCGTCAGGTCGCCGGTGCCGCCGGCGATATCGAGCACGCTGTGGCCGGGACGGATACCGCTGCGCTCCAGCGCGAGCTGTTTCCAGAAGCGATGGATGCCGAACGACATCAGGTCGTTCATGACGTCGTAGCGCGCGGCCACCGAATGAAAGACGTCGGCCACGCGGGCGGCCTTCTCGTCGACCGCGACCTTCTCATAGCCAAAGTCGGTCGTGCGCTTGTCCATGTGCTTTTCTCCGAGATGACGCGAGCGGCGATCGTGGCGCTTTATAAGCGATCGCTACGCTGTCGAGAGGATGTGCCGAGCGGTTCGAGTCGAGACCACTGTCGTCGATACCACTGCCGAACGGTTCGAGCCAGTGCCTAGCGATTCAAACCAGTGCCGCGCTCGAGACCGAAAAAACGATATGAGTCGACCGAGCCGAGCATCGTGGCGTCTGGCATTGTAGCGTCTGGTCGCAAACTTGTCTTTGCACATCACTGCCGGTCGTCACGGAGAGCCAGCCGAGGCTCGACGATCCTCGAGCTCGCTTCAGACCTGATGAATCTGGATCACGCTGGCATCGCGCGAGGCGCCGGCGCGCTCCAGTCGGGCGAGATAATCGTCCCACCAGGCCTGGCGGTGAATTGCCATGTCGTAGAGGTATTCCCAGGTGTAGAGCCCGGTATCGTGACCGTCGTCGAAGTGCAGCTTTAGCGCATAACGGCCGGTCTGAGAGATGTCGAGCAGCCCCACATGGCGCTTGCCGGTTTGCAGCACGGCTTCGCTGGGATGATGGCCCTGGACTTCCGCCGACGGCGAGTAGACGCGCAGCAGCTCGATCGGCAGACGATAGGTCTGGCCTTCGGGATAGCCCAGTTCGAGCTCGCGCTCGCCCTTGTGATAGTGGACTCGGTTGGGAGTCGGCGCGGGCATGGAGAATTCTCCTGGATTCGACCGCGCCGGAGTCGGCGCGCGATAGAGAGCGGCTTCGAGCGCCACTTGCACTAGCAGCAAGTGGCGATCATCGTTGGCTCGCGGCTTAAAGAATATACCGCGACAGATCTTCGTCCACGGCCAGCTCGCCCAGTTTGTCGTTGACGTAGTCCGCATCGACGACCAGCGGGCTCTCGAAATCGCCACCCTGGAAGGAGGCTTCCTCGAGCAGGCGCTCCATCACCGTATGCAGACGGCGGGCGCCGATGTTCTCGGTGCCATCGTTGACCTGCCAGGCGATCTCGGCGATCCGCGAGATACCGTCTTCAGTGAACTGCACCTCCAGCCCTTCGGTGCCGAGCAGCGCCTGATACTGCTTGGTCAGCGCCGCCGACGGTTCGGTCAGGATACGCTTGAAATCGTCCGGGCTTAGTGCGGTCAGCTCGACCCGGATCGGCAGGCGACCCTGCAGTTCCGGAATCAGATCCGACGGCTTGGCGAGGTGGAAGGCGCCGGAGGCGATGAACAGGATGTGGTCGGTACGGACCATACCGTGCTTGGTGGAAACGGTGGAGCCCTCGATCAGCGGCAGCAGGTCACGCTGCACGCCTTCGCGGGAGACGTCGCCGCCGCTGCCGGACTCACCGCGCTTGGCGACCTTGTCGATCTCGTCGAGGAACACGATACCGTTCTGCTCGACCGCTTCCAGCGCGCGCTGCTTGATCTCTTCCTCGTTGACCAGCTTGGCGGCTTCCTCGTCCTGCAAGAGCTTCCAGGCATCCTTGACCGTCACGCGGCGGTTTTCGGACTTCTGCTTGCCCATGTTGGCGAACAGGCTCTGGAGCTGGTTGGTCATCTCCTCCATGCCCGGCGGGGTCATGATGTCGACGCCCTGGCTGGCCGGCGTCACCTCGATGTCGATCTCCTTGTCATCGAGCTGGCCTTCGCGCAGCTTCTTGCGAAACACCTGACGCGCCGATGAATCATCGCGGCCGGCGTCATATTCGCTGCCTCGAGGACGCGGCAGCAGCGCATCGAGGATTCGATCCTCGGCGGCGTCCTCGGCCTTGTGACGAACTTCGACCTTGGCCTGCTCGCGGACCATCTTGATCGCCATTTCCATCAGATCGCGAATGATCGATTCGACGTCGCGGCCGACGTAGCCCACCTCGGTGAACTTGGTCGCCTCGACCTTGAGGAACGGCGCGCCGGCGAGCTTGGCCAGACGCCGCGCGATCTCAGTCTTGCCGACGCCGGTCGGGCCGATCATCAGGATGTTCTTGGGCACGATCTCGCCGCGCATGTCCTCGTCGAGGCGCATCCGGCGCCAGCGGTTGCGCAGCGCGACGGCCACGGCACGCTTGGCATCGTGCTGGCCGATGATGTACTGGTCGAGCGAATGCACGATCTCGCGCGGGGTCATCGAAGACTGGGTCAGTGCCGGTACGGCGCCGGCGCTTTCCTGACCGGCACCGTTCTGAGAAGGACTCTGGGACGGGGTGTTCGCAGATGTAGTGTTCGCAGACATGGAATCGGCCTCTTTACAGCTCTTCGAGCGTGATCTGGTGATTGGTGAAGACGCAGATGTCGGCGGCGATAGCGAGCGACTTCTCGGTGATCTCGCGGGCGCCGAGCTCGGTATTCTCGAGCAGCGCTCGCGCAGAGGCCTGGGCGAAGTGACCGCCGGAGCCGATGGCTATGATGCCGCGCTCGGGTTCGACCACGTCGCCGTTACCGGTAATGATCAGCGACGCCGTCTTGTCGGCCACGGCCAGCATGGCTTCGAGACGACGCAGGGCACGATCGGTGCGCCACTCTTTCGCCAGCTCGACAGCGGCCTTGGTCAGATGGCCCTGGTATTTTTCCAGCTGCGCTTCGAAGCGTTCGAACAGGGTAAAGGCATCGGCGGTACCGCCAGCGAAACCGGCCAGAACCTGGCCGCGGTAGAGGCGGCGGACCTTGCTGGCGTTGCCTTTCATCACCGTGTTGCCCAGCGATACCTGGCCATCGCCAGCCAGGGCGACCTGGTCGCCACGGCGCACGGATACGATTGTGGTCATGCAATTCACTCCCAATGGCGCGCCGCCAAACCTCATTGGCGGCGCCGAAAACGGGTGCCATCGCGGCGGCCGACAGGCTCTGGAGAGCGTGATCGGGACGAGGCGATGCAGCATGAACCATCAAGTGTGGGCGAGAAGCGGGGAAATCAAGCCGATGACGAACGCCGACGACCTCGAATGGGCGGCCGGCAAGGCGTGCCGGCCGTCGTGGTGTCCTGTGGCCGCGCCTGATGGCGGGCCCGTCGGCCGTGCGAGCTGTCGGCCAACGAGGCTGCAGGTATCGATGTTACCGGTGCCGATGAGGCAGGCGGATTTTTTGCCGACGTCGTGCTGAAGTGTCAATCCTGCAGGCGTTGAGTCCTGCAGGCGTTGAGTTTTGCAGGCGTGAGCTTTGCGGGCTTTAGTTCTGCAGGCGCAGCAGTAGCGGCTCGATGCCCTGGGTCACCATCAGGTCCTGAGCGCGTGACAGTTCGCGCTTGTCTTCGTAGGGGCCGACCTGAACACGGTGCCATAGCTGATCGCCATTGGCGCGCACGTCGGTGATCTTGGCCAGCAGGCCGAAGTCCTTGAGCCGGTTGGCAAGGCGTTCGGCATCGCCGAGATCGCGGAACGAGGCCGCCTGCAGGACGTAGCGGCCGCCGCTGGGCGTCGGCTGCTTGGTCTGATTCGCGGCATCGTCGGCCGCCGCTTCCTGGGTCGCCTTGGCCGATGGCTCCGGAGAGGCACTATCGCTGTTGGGGGCGATGACCTCGGTTTCCGGCAGCAGGGTGTAGAACTCGAACGTGGGCGTCGCCGGCTGCTGGGCGCCGCCGTCACCACTGTCAGTACCACCGCCTTCGGCGCTACCGGCGTTCTGGTCGCCACCACTGCTGGCTGTCTGATTGGACGTGGGCCGAGGCACGACCGCGGCCACCGGTTCGGGCGAAGAGCGATCCAGATACTGCGACAGGACGAAACCGGCGATCAGGCCGACAATGGCCCATAGCCACCCCGGGATTCCTCCGAGGCCACCGCCGCTTGACGGGCGTGATCGAGATTTCGTCGTCGCGCCTTTGGGGGGCGGACGGCTGGCGGTCGAGCGGCTGTTCTGAGCGGGTCGGCGTGCCATGTTCTACATCTCCTCCGGGGCGCTGACGCCGAGCAGCGCCAATCCATTACCGATGACCTGGCGAGTCGCCAGACCCAGTGCCAGGCGGGCGTTGCGCAGCTCGCCATCATCGACCATGACTTTCTGGGCGTTGTAGCAGGTGTGGAAATCGCTGGCGAGATCGGTCAGATACTGCGCGATCTGGTGCGGTTCGCGAGCGCGGGCGGCACGCTCGACAGTCTCCGGGTAGCGTGCCAGCCGGTTCATCAGCGCCTTCTCCTGGGGGGCGTCGAGACGCTCCAGATTGGCCATGGCGATCGCATGATCGAACGCCAGGCTGTCGCTTTCGGCCTTGCGCAGCACGCTGCAGACGCGGGCATGGGCGTACTGGATGTAGTAGACCGGGTTGTCGTTGGTCTGCGAACGCGCCAGATCGATATCGAACGTCATCTGGGAATCGGCGCGACGGGCGGCCAGAAAATAGCGCGTGGCGTCGCGGCCGACTTCGTCGATCAGATCACGCAGGGTGACGTAGCTGCCGGCGCGCTTGGAGAGCTTGACCTCGACGCCAGAGCGGGTCACCAGCACCATCTGGTGCAGCACGTAGTCCGGCCAGCCCTGGGGAATCCCAACTTCGAGGGCCTGCAGACCGGCCCGAACACGGGTCACGGTCGAATGGTGATCGGCCCCCTGTTCATCGATGACGGTGGTGAAGCCGCGCTGCCACTTGTTGAAATGGTAGGCGACGTCGGGCACGAAATAGGTGTAGTCGCCGTCGCTCTTGCGCATCACGCGGTCTTTGTCGTCGCCGAAATCGGTGGTGCGCAGCCACAGTGCGCCGTCCGATTCGTAGGTGTGTCCGCCGGCGATGAGCGCCTCGACGGTCTCTTCGACCCGGCCCTCGGCATACAGCGAGGATTCGAGGAAGTAGACGTCGAATTCGACCCCGAATGCCTTGAGGTCGAGATCCTGCTCGCGACGCAGATAGGCCACGGCGAAGGCGCGGATGGCGTCGTCATCCTCGGGGTCGGCCTTGGCGGTGACCTCGCGGTCGTCGGCGGTGACGGTCTCGCCGGCCAGATAGGCCTTGGCGACATCGCCGATGTAGTCGCCACGATAGCCGTTCTCCGGCCAGCCTGCGTCGTCCGGCGTCAGACCCTGGACTCGAGCCTGGACCGAAAGCATCAGGTTGTTGATCTGGGCGCCGGCATCGTTGTAGTAGAACTCGCTGGTGACATCAAAGCCGGTCGCTTCCAGCAGGCGGCAGAGGCAGTCGCCGATGGCGGCGCCGCGGCCATGGCCGACGTGGAGCGGCCCGGTGGGGTTGGCGGAGACGAACTCGACCTGAACTTTCTCCCCGGCGCCGATCATGCTGCGGCCGAAGGTGTCACCCGCATCCAGGATCTGGCTGACGATGCCGGCGATGGCATCGGTGGCGGCGAAGAAATTGATGAACCCCGGGCCGGCGATTTCGGTCCGGCGGATGACGTCGTTGGCGGGCAGCGCCGCGACCAGCTTGTCGGCCAGGTCGCGCGGCTTGCCGCCGGCCGGCTTGGCGAGGACCAGTGCCAGATTGGTGGCGTAGTCGCCGTGGGCCTTGTCGCGGGTCGGGTCGACCTTGATCGAGGGACGCACGTCCGCCGGAAGATCGCCGGCCTGTTGCAGGGTGGCGACGGCGGCGTCGAGCAGTTGGGTAATCGTCTCTTTCATGGGCTACTTCGTCATCGTGGGGCCAGGCGTGGGGCTCGCAGCCCGACCCGGCGCGGGGTTCCGCGGATCTGAACGCCGTGATCCTGCCGCCACGACGCTGGAAAAAGGCGGCCATTATCAGTGATTGCGCCAACGCTTTAAACCCTAACCGGCGAGCTTCGAGCTTCCAGCGTCGAGGTTGCAGGGTCGAGCTTGCAGAAAGATTGCGAACTTTCTGAGTTGGCGAGGATTGCTTTTGCGGCTGCGGCGTCAGCTCAAGGTCATCGGATCGATATCCAGCGACCAGCGAACCTTGCGTGATGTGCTGCTCTCCAGCCAGCCGACCAGCCAGGCGCCGGCTTCATGCAGGGCGCTGCGTTTTTCCGACGACAGCATCAGCTGCAAGTGGTAACGGTTCTGACGCCGCTCCATCGGAGCGGGTACCGGGCCCAGGCAGTGAACGGAAGACCGTCGTTCGCTGAGCCACTCCCGCAGCGCCTCGCCGGCGGCCTCCGCGGCCTCGAGGGCGTCCTCCTCGCGGGTCGCCTCGAAACGCGTCAGCGCAAGGTAACGGTAGGGCGGCAGGCCGGCCAGGCGTCGCTCCTCCAGCATCTGGTAGGCCAGGGCGTCGTAACCGCTATCGGCCAGCAGGCGCAGATTCGGGTCATCGGGATGCAGCGTCTGGACCAGCACGCGGCCCGCGCGGTCGGCGCGTCCGGCGCGTCCGGCGACCTGGACCAGCAACTGGGCGCTCTGCTCGAGAGCGCGAAAGTCGCTGGCGTAGAGGCCGGCATCGGCATTGACCACGACGACTAGCGTCACGTGAGGTAGATGGTGGCCCTTGGCCAGCATCTGGGTGCCCACCAGCAGGCTCGGTTCGCCGCGCCGAATCTCGGTCAGAATCTGGTCGAACGCTTCCTTGCGCCGCGTGCTGTCGCGATCGATACGGTAGACCGGAATATCGGGGAACAGCGTGGTCAGGGTCTCTTCGCTGCGCTCGGTGCCGGCGCCGAGTGGCCTCAGGTCGGCACTGCCGCAGCCGGGGCAGGCGTCCGGCTGCGGAGTCTGGTGTTCGCAGTGGTGACAGACCAGACGCGGGGGCTGGCGGTGCAGCGTCATGCGCGAATCGCAGTGGCGGCATTCGGCGATCCAGCCGCACTGGTGACAGGCGAGCGAAGGCGAAAAACCGCGCCGGTTGATGAATACCAGCACCTGGCCTTCGGCTTTCAGCGCCTGGCGAATGGCGTCGATAGCCGGTGGAACCAGGCCGCCCTGACGCAGGCGTCCGCGCAGGTCCACCAACTCCAGTTTGGCCGGCGCGTGGCGGCTGGGGCGCTGGGTCAGTCGCAGGTGCCGATAGCGGCCGCTGCGGGCCTGGGCCAGCGTTTCGAGCGACGGTGTGGCGCTGCCCAACAGAATCGGTACGCCATCGTGATGGGCCCGCGCGATGGCCAGGTCGCGGGCGTGATAGCGCAGCCCATCCTGCTGCTTGAACGAGCCGTCATGTTCCTCGTCGACGATGATCGCGCCGGGGCGCGCCAGCGGCGTGAAGATGGCCGAACGCGTACCGATGACGATGGGCGCGCGGCCGCTGCGGGCGGCTTCCCAGGCGTCGAGGCGTTCCATGTCGGTCAAGCCGGAGTGGAGCGCCACCACCGGCGCCCGAAAGCGCTTGCGGAAGCGCGACAGCGTCTGCGGCGTCAGGCCGATCTCCGGGACCAGAACCAGGGCCTGACGCCCTTGGCCGAGTACGCCCTCGATCAGTTGCAGGTAGACCTCCGTCTTGCCGCTGCCGGTAACCCCATGCAGCAGGCACGGATGAAAGCGGTCCAGTCCTTCGTGCAGGGCGGCCAGCGCTGTGGCCTGTTCCCGGTTGAGCGGCAGCGACGGTTCGGCCAGCAGCGCGCCGGACCAGCCCTCGCTGGCGGTCAGGGGTTCCTCCGTGCGGATGATCAGTGCCTTGTCGAGCAGGCCTTGCAACTGAGCGCGCGTGTACCCCTGAGCCATGATGGCAGCGCTGATCATGCCGTGGCGATGCTGGGCCAGCAGCTGGATCAGTTCACGCTGGCGCGGTGCGCGTGCCAGCGCGTCCAGAGCGCTGGATTCGGTGGTGTTCAATTGCCAGCGCTCGCGAATTCTGGCTTCGCGTGGCCGCCCTTGGCGCAGCGGCCCGGGCAGCGCGTGATGCAGCGTATCGCCCAGCGAGTGCTGATAGTAGCGGGCGGTGAACTGGCACAGCCATAGCCAGTCCGAGGGTAGCGGCTCGTCGTCGAGGCGAGCGCTGATCGGTTTCAACTGGTGTGCGGGCAGCTCGCTGTGCGCCGCGCACTCCATCACGATGCCGACCAGATGGCGTCGGCCAAACGGCACCTTGACCCGAATGCCGGCACGCCAGCCCCCCGCGGGCGGCTGACCGGCGGGGCGATAGTCGAACAGGCGCCGAAGCGGAGTGGGAACGGCAACCCGAAGCACCCTGGGCGCCGGTGGCGGTGCTGTGCGGTCATCGGCGGGCATCGGGGAAGGGGCGGTCTGGGAAGAGCCTGCCTTGGAATCAGCCAATTGGCCTCCATGAAGAGTTCTGCTAAAATACGCCGCCTTCCGACGTAGGGCGCGTCTTTTATCCGGGGTGTCATCGTCTTCGAACGGTGTACTTCGGGATTCCAGGCGTTCCGGTCGCGCGGGAGTGAACCGCGATTCCCTATCCGTGTACGGTGCCTGGCGAGAGATCAGGTGGCGGTACACCGCAAAGCGAGGCTTCACGATGAAACAGTCTATTCATCCCGAATACAAGACAGTCACGGCGACTTGTTCCTGTGGCGCGACCCATTCGATCGGCACGACAGCGAGTGAAGATTTTCACGTCGACGTCTGCTCCGAGTGCCACCCGTTCTACACCGGCAAGCAGAAGCAGGCGACGACCGGTGGCCGCGTCGAGCGTTTCAACAAGCGCTTCGGTGCTGCCGTGCGACCGACCAAGAGCTCGTAATATCGGCATCGATCGGTTATCGGAAAGGCCCGCCATTATGGCGGGCTTTTTTGTGCCTGCTCGGCGGTTTTTAGCGTTAAAAGAAGTAGGGCGCATGACTTGGGTCGCTCCGGCGGCAGTGAGCGATAAGCAATATTTTATGGCTGAAGGCTTAGGTATAAGTGTCGCCAAATGCATCGAAGTGTTTCAAACAGGCGCTTAAAATTCGTGAAAGTTTAAAAAGTGGCATAAGTTGTGTGGCCGATTGTTTTTCGATAATCTGATCCGACTTCGCGGCGAACGATGCCGAAAATACCCTCATTGCCTTTGGATAAGCCTTCATGAATGACGAGAAGAGACAGGCAGCGCTCGATTATCACGCCAAGCCCATTCCGGGCAAGTTGTCGGTCGAACTGACCAAGCCCACCGAGACTGCCAAGCATCTGGCCCTGGCCTACAGTCCCGGCGTAGCGGAACCGTGCCGGGAGATCGCTCGGGATCCCGAAAATGCCTATCTTTATACCGGCAAGGGCAATCTGGTGGCAGTGGTTTCCGACGGCAGTGCCATTCTCGGCCTGGGTAACCTGGGGCCTTTGGCCAGCAAGCCGGTCATGGAAGGCAAGGGCGTGCTGTTCAAGCGTTTTGCCGGCATCAACTCCGTCGATATCGAAGTCGAGGCTGACTCTGCCCAGGCGTTCATCGATACCGTGGCCAGCATTGCCAACACCTGGGGCGGTATCAATCTGGAGGATATCAAGGCGCCGGAGTGCTTCGAGATCGAGGCCGCCCTCAAGACGCGTTGCAACATTCCGGTGTTCCATGACGATCAGCATGGCACGGCGATCGTGACCGCGGCCGGTCTGCTCAACGCGCTGGAGATCGCCGGCAAGACGTTGGAGAGCGCACGCATCGTCTGCCTTGGCGCCGGATCCGCCGCCATCGCCTGCATGAAACTGCTGATCGAATGCGGAGCCAGGGCCGAGAACATCTTCATGCTGGATCGTAACGGCGTGATTCATAGCGGTCGCAGCGACCTCAATCCGTACAAGGCGCAGTTCGCCACCGAAACGCCGTTGCGTACGCTGGACGACGCGATCGAAGGCGCCGACGTTTTCGTGGGGCTGTCCGGGCCGGATCTGTTCAAGCCTGAACAGCTCATGAAGATGGCCGCCAATCCGGTGGTCTTCGCCTGCTCCAATCCGGATCCGGAGATTCATCCCGATCTGGCGCGGGAAACCCGTAGCGACGTGATCATGGGAACGGGGCGTTCCGATTACCCCAACCAGGTCAACAACGTGCTCGGCTTCCCGTTCATCTTTCGCGGTGCCCTCGATGTCCGGGCCACGGCCATCAACGAGCGGATGAAAATCGCCGCCGTTCACGCGTTGAAGGATCTGGCCCGTGAGCCGGTGACGAAAGAGGTGCTGGATGCCTACGAGATCGATTCGCTGACGTTCGGCCGCGATTACATCCTTCCGACCCCGGTGGATTCGCGCCTGCTCGACAGAATTCCGGCGGCGGTGGCGCAGGCTGCGGTGGAGTCCGGAGTGGCCGGGAAACCGTATCCCGCGCACTACCCGCTGAAGAGCGTCAAGGAGATCTACGGCAAGTAATCGCTGGTCTGTCGGGTCAAGACGATGCCGCCCTCGGGGCGGCATCGTGCTTTTCAGCGGGCGTTATGTGGCGACCCGAAGCCGTCGCTCGATGGTCTTTTATAGCGACCCGAGGCCGGCTTCTTACAGCGACTCGAGGTCGTCGCCGGGGCTACCAGCCGTAGAGAATCGAGACCGAGGTCGTGGTGTCGGTGCGTGCTTCCGCGCCCGGCGGCGGATGGGTGTTGCTTCTGACGTCGTAGGAGACGCGCAGAGCAAGGTGCGAGTTCAGCTGCGACGTGATCGACGAGAGTGAACGGGTGGTGACACTGATGTGAGTCGCTTCCGCCGACAGCTCCTGATCGAAGGAGATGTCGTCGCTGAAGTTGTAGGTGTAGTCCAGCGCCGCGTAGGCCAGCGCCAGATCGTCGCTGCTGCCGCCTTCGTAAGCGTCGTCATCGTCATCGTCACTGTCGTCGGCATAGACGTCATGACGATAGCCGGGGCCGGTTTCGGCCGAGAGCGTATGCGTCGGCCCGGTCAGGATCTGGCGGCCGTAACCCGCGATGGTGGTGAACTGCGAGTCATAGCCGCTGAAACGGTCGCGTTCCCAGCGCGCGAATCCGAACAGATAGTTGTTGTCCGCGAGCTCATAGCGCTCACGAGCGCCGATCAGGTAGCGTTCCGAGGTGGTGTTGTCATTGTCCTGGACACTGCGGGTCTCGGCCCGAAACGTATGCGTATTGCGCCCGGTCAGCCAGGTCAGCCGAGCCTTGGCAAGCAGGGTCTGGGTATTGGTGTTGCCGGTCAGCTTGGTATAGCCCAGCTCGACGTTGCCGCTGAAATTGGGCGCGTTTGCATCCGGCGCCGGTGGCGCATAGAAAAGCTCCGCGTGGGACGGTGACGCCATCAGGCAGGTGGTCAGTAGCCACCATCGGCAACTGGGCAGGGGCATGACTTTTCTCTCAGCGTCGCTGCGACGTCCTGTTGCGGTGAAGAGTGGATCCGAAGCCTCAAAGCCCTTGAATGAGCCCTGGCGCGAGTCCTGGGACGAAACAGTCGGGGCACGAACCCCGACTGGCTAGGTCTCGATCAACCAGATTTCGACCAATGTATCAGAAGATGGCTTCGTAGGTACCGGTGCCCTGAGACCCACTCTCGTCCTCGAGTTCCTGTTTGACGCCGCGCGGCTGGTATTCGGGCAGATGATCCTTACGGAAGATCTCGCTGATACCGCCGGACTGGTCGTCGTGTAGCCGTTTACCGGTATCCGGATCGATACGTACGGTCACGATGTCGTCCGGCGCTTCCGGAATCACTTCCGGTGTCCCTTTCAGGGCCGGACCCATGAACGCCTTCCAGATCGGCAACGCCGCCTGGGCGCCGTATTCGGCCGTGGTGGTGTTGTCGTCCTTGCCGACCCACACGGTGGTCACGATCGAGTTGTTGAAGCCCGAGAACCAGGCATCGCGCTGATCGTTGGTGGTACCGGTCTTGCCGACGATGTCGCTGCGGTTGAGCGATAGCGCCCCGCGGCCGGTGCCATGCTCGATGACATCACGCAGGATGCTGCGCAGGATGTACAGCGCATCCGGTTCCACCACGCGAGGCGCGATGCGCCGCGGTTCGCCGTCGACTTCGGTCTGGGTGGCCCCGGGCGCGCAGTCGCGGCAGGCCACCAGCGGGTTGGCTTCCTCGACGACGGTATTGTGGCTGCCCTGAGTGACCTTTTCGATATACCAGGGCGAGACCTGGAAGCCGCCGTTCGCCAGCACCGCGTAGGCATTGGCGATCTCCAGCGGTGTCAGCGAGGCGCTGCCCAGTGCCAGCGAGAGGCCGTGGGGCAGGCGATCCCGCGAGAATCCGAAGCGTTCGAGGAAGTTGAGCGCGTTGTCGAGCCCGAGTGATTGCAGCACGCGAATGGTCACCAGGTTACGCGAGGTGTAGAGCCCGACACGGAGGCGAGTCGGCCCCTGGAACTGGCGTTCGGCGTTTTCCGGGCGCCAGTCGTCGCCGCTGAACTGCGACATCACTACCGGGGCGTCGTTGATGATGGTCGCCGCGGTCATGTCGCCTTCCTGCAGCGCCGCCAGATAGATGAAGGGCTTGAAGTTGGAGCCGACCTGGCGCTGGGCCTGGATCGCCCGATTGAACTTGCTGGCGGCGAAGCTGAAACCGCCCTGCAGCGCATCGATCGCGCCGGTCTGCGGGTCGAGCACGACGATTGCCCCTTCCGCGCCAGGACGTTGCGATAGACGCCAGTGGTCACCGTCTTTCATGATGCGGACCAGATCGCCGCGGTCGGCGATGGCGGCGGCATTGGCGGGTTCGCCGCCGCGCCACTTCGCGCTCTTGTACTCGCGTGCCCATTTCAGGCCGTCCCATTCGAGGTCGATGATCTCGCCATCGGCGTCGAGCACCTGCATCTGCTTGCCATCGGTAGCGGTGACGATGGCGGGTTTGAGCGGGCCGTAGGCTGGCGTGCGTTCGAGAACCTTGAGCCAGTTGCTGACATCGCCGTCGACGCCATCGATCTTGGCCTCGCTGCTCTGGGCTGCCTGGCGGGCGGTCTCGATGACTTCGGGAGACTCAGACAGCTCCTCTTCCAGGCCCTGGCGTTCGGTACGGTCCTGCGCCTCGACGAGACTTGGCGGAACGTCCTTCTCTTCCGGTCCGCGCCAGCCGTGACGGGTGTCATAGTCGATCAGCCCCTCGACCAGGGCGTCGCGTGCCTCGGCCTGCAGGCGGCTGTCGAGCGAAGTGGTGATGCGGATATTGTCGGTATAGGCCTTGTCGCCGAAGCGCTCGACCGCATAGGCGCGTGCCATCTCCGCGACATAGGGCGCATCGACTTCCGCCTGGGCGATGTGTCGGCTGGCGGTGATCGGCGCCTTGACGGCCTCATCGTAGGCGGCCTGATCGATCGAGCCGAGCTGGCGCATCCGGTAGAGAATCCAGTTGCGGCGGATCAGCGCCCGTTCCGGATTGGCCAGCGGGTTGAAGCTCGAAGGTGCCTTGGGTAGACCGGCGATCATCGCGTACTGGGGCAGGGTCAGGTCGGCCAGCGGCTTGCCATAGTAGGTGTTGGCCGCGGCGGCGATGCCGTAGGAGCGATGACCCAGATAGATCTTGTTGACGTAGAGCTCGAGAATCTCCGGTTTGCTCAGAATCTGTTCCATCTGCAACGCCAGCAGAATTTCACGGATCTTGCGGGTGAAGGTCTGATCCAGTGTCAGCAGATAGTTCCTGGCAACCTGCATGGTGATCGTGCTGCCCCCGGACTGGATGTCGCCCGAAGAGGCGAGCTCGACGGCGGCGCGTAGAAGGCCTTTGGGATCGACGCCCGGGTGGTTGTAGAAATTGGCATCCTCGGCGGCCAGTAGCGCGTCGATCAGGGGCTTGGGAATTTCGTCGTAGCTGACCGGCATGCGGCGTTCCTCGCCGTACTCGCCGATCAGCTTGTCGTCTTTGGTATAGATGCGCAGCGGCGTCTGAAGCTCGTAGTTCTGGAGCTGACGCACGTCCGGCAGACCGGGGGCAAAGTAGAGCCCCGCGCCGACGACTGCCATTACCACGCTGGCGCAGAGCGCCAACAGTAGCCAGAACGCGGACGTCAGTAGGCGAGTAAAGAGCTTCATATAAAGGGATGATCCTTGACTGGTGGCGGTCCGGCCGCGTGCGTGCTCGCTATCCCTAGCGTCGGACATGATTCAGCATCGGGGCATTATATGGATGCGACAGAGCCGGGGCCAGTTTCGTCCGCGTCACTTCCTGCAAGCAAGACGAATTAGTGTAACGAAATGTCTCAAGTTGGTGGTCGTGCCGCCGTTAACTTCGATTAGGATTTTCGAGTTCCGGCGAGGTGAGACAGTGTTGCGCTTGAAAAGATCCTCTCAAGGATTGGTGGGAGTGGACATCACGTCCGCCACCGTCAAGTTGCTGGAGTTGGGGCGTCACGCCGGCGGCTTGAGAATCGACAGCTATGCGGTACGGCCGCTACGCGAAGGGGCTGTCGTCGAGCGGCGGATCCGCGACAAGAGCGAAGTCGTCGACGCATTGCAGCGGGCGGTGGAGCACGCGCAGCTGCGGTCTCGGCGTGCGGTGGTGGCCGTGCCCAACTCGGCGGCCATCACTCGGGTCGTGTCGTTTCCGGCATCGCTCAGTGACGATGACATCGAAGCGCGGATTCAGATGGAGTCCGACAAGCATATCCCGTTTCCGCTCAACGAAGTCGCCTTCGACTTTCAGCGCCTGGGGCGCCACCCCCGTTACGACGATCAGCAGGAGATCATGCTGGTCGCCTGCCGCCTGCAGGATATCGACACCCTGACCTCGACGCTGGACGCCGTGGGGCTCGAGGTAGTAGCGGTGGATGTCGAGGGTTTCGCGCTGGAGCGGGTCTGTCGGGCGCTGCAGGCTTCCCAGGACGACGAGGACGATGAGGACGGCGGCAGTACCGCGCTGGTCGACATCGGCGCCAATCTTTGCGCGTTTCACGTGCTCAAGGGCGGACGGATCGTCTACAGCCGCGACAGTCTCTGCGGTGGGCGCCAGCTCACCGACGCCATCAGCCGGCACTACGACATGAGTTTCGATGAAGCCGGCCGAGCCAAGCGGCGCGGCGGGCTGCCCGACGACTATCGCCAGGCCGTGCTGTTGCCGTTCGTCGATACCCTGATCCAGCATATCGGCCGCTCGCTGCAGCTCTATTACACCTCGGCAGGCCAGCAGCAGGTCCGGCGGCTGATCCTGGCCGGCGGGTCGAGCGCATTGCCGGGCTTTGCCGAACGGCTGCGTGCTCAGAGTGGCCTGGAAGCCACGCTGGCCAACCCCTTTACCCATATGCGAATCGATTCCCGGTTGAACGTCGGTGCACTGGCCGCTGACGCGCCGGCGATGCTCACGGCCTGCGGCCTGGCGATGCGGGCGCTGTCATGACGATCGAGATCAACCTGCTGCCATGGCGAGAGCAGCGTCGTTTCCGCAGTACTCGGCGTTTCAAGCAGGGCCTGCTGCTGACGCTGCTGGTGGGGCTATTGGTCGGGTGGGGCATCGCCGAGTACGAGAAGTCTCAGGTGCGGGCGGGGCAGGCGCGTCTGGCGATGATCCAGCGCGACACGGAATCGCTGACCCGCGACATCCAGGCGATGCGCAATTATCGCGAGCTGCGAGAGCGGATGCTGAAGCAGATCGACGTGATCGGCGAGCTGCAGTCGAGCCGCCCATTGACCATCCGCGTTCTCGATCAGCTGACGGCGACCCTGGTCGATGGCGTTCACTACACCGAGCTTGACCGCAAGGGGAGTCGGCTCGAGCTGAGTGGCATTGCGGCCTCGAATCGGCAGGTGTCCGATCAGATGCGAGCGCTGGACAACAGTGCCTCGTTCGAGGTCCCGCTGCTCTCGGACGTCCAGTCCGCCGAAGGGGGCGTCGTCGCCAAGCGCTTTCATCTGAGCGTCGACGAGCATCCGCTCGACCCGCCGAAGCCGGAGGCCGGGACATGAGCCGCCTGGTGCAGGCCCGTCTGCGTCCGAGCAACGTTCGAAACGCTGCCAGGGATCAATGGCGTCAGCTGCGCGAACTGCAGTGGCGCGAACTCGACGTCAGGGAAGCGGGTACCTGGCCGGTCGGTCTGCAGGTGGTGATTGCCCTGCTGGTACTGGTGGTATCGATCTGGATCGCGCAATGGCTGTTGGCGTCTACGCCACGGGAGACCCATCAGCGCTTAGCGGTGCAGGAGCAGCAAGCGCTGCAGCGCTACGAGACGCTGTCCTATCAGGCCGTCAATCTGCCAGCGATGAAAGCCCAGATGGGTGAGCTTCAGGCGCGCATGCAGAGCGCACTCGAAATGTTGCCGAGTGATGCCGAAGTGCCGGCACTGCTGGACGCCATCAGCGACGCCGCGCGGGAGCAGCAGCTCGATATCGACAGCATCACTCTGCGTCCGGCCGTGACGCAGGATTTCTACATCGAACAGCCCTTCGATATTCAGGTGCGCGGTGATTTCCATCGGATCGCCGCGTTCCTGGCGCGCGTGGCCGCGATGCCGCGCATCGTCACGCTCCACGATTTCACGTTGACGCCGGTGGAGGATCATCTGCGCCTTGCCATGCTGGCCAAGACCTATCGCTATCGTGAGGAATCCGATCCGGAAGGCGATCCCAAGAAGGGAGGGGGCAAACCGTGAGATCGAAACATTCGCGTCTCGCCGGCCTGATGGTCGGATTGTTCATCGGCGGTGGTCTGGCCGGTTGCGAGAGTGCCGATCTGGCGTCGCTGCAGGCCCATCTCGATACGCTGCGGCACAAGCCGCAGGGGCAGATTGCCTCGCTGCCGGAAATGCCGGGGTATCTGAGCGCAAGCTACGACCAGGGCAGTCGACGGAGTCCGTTCGTGGCCGAGCAGGCCGACGAGCCGGGTCCCGAGGAGACCGCGCCGCTGCCGGATGCCGAGCGTCCCCGCCAGCCGCTGGAAGCCTTCGAACTCGACAGCCTGAGCCTGGTCGGCACGCTCACCGTGGGCAAGACCCCCTCGGCGCTGGTTGCCGCGCCGGATGGGCGAGTTCATCGGCTCTTCCGGGGAAATTATCTGGGTCGCGACTACGGCCGCATCGTCAGCGTCGAGCCACGGGGTCTGACTCTGGTCGAGACCGTGCGCGATTCCGCAGGAGGCTGGACCGAACGTCGCCAGCAGCTGGAAATGGCCAAACAGGAATCCGACGGTGCCAGCCGACGGCAAAGTAACAGGGGAACATGATGACTCGTCGAGGGCGTTTCGCCGCGTGCGTGGCACTACTGACATTGTGGGGGCTGGCGCTCTCTGCCGGGGCGGCACTGGCGCAGACGCAAGCATTGGCGACGCCGACGCTGACGGCGATGACGTTTACCGACCGCGGCGCCGGGCGTCTGGATGTCGGGCTGAATTTCGTCGGGGGGTTGCCGGAGATTCGCGGTTATCGCACCGACTCCCCGCCGCGATTGGCGCTGGATCTGCTGCAGGCTCAGAGTGGTCTGTCGCAGTCGACGTTTGCCGTCGGCAGTGGTGGCGTCGATTCCGTGCGAGTGCTGGGCGCGGGCGGGCGCACACGGCTGGTGTTCGATCTGACCTCGCCCACCGGCTACCGGCTCGAGCAGCGCGACGGCAAGATCGTCGTCCATCTGGGCGGTGACGCCGACATCACCACGGGTACCGTCGGTGAGACGCGCCCGGACGGCGCGGCCAACGGGGGAGCTTCGGCGATGAGCGCTGCCGAACCCGAAGTGACCTCGATCGACTTCCGTCGGGGCACGAATGGCGGCGGGCAGCTGCAGCTGGCGCTCAATCGCGCCGGTGTGGCGGCCGAAGTCTCAGGCCAGGGGCGTCAGGTGTCGATCACGCTGCCCGGTGTCTCGTTGCCCGACGATCAATATCAGACGCTGGATGTCGGCGATTTCGGTACCGCCGTGCAGCGCATCGTGCCTCGTCGCGGGTCGGATGGCGTCACCTTCGATATCACCGCCTCCGAGGCGGTGGAACCGCTGGTGACCCAGAATGGACGCCGTTTCACCGTCGAGCTGGCCCCCGCCGGCAGCCTCGAACGGCCCGAGACGGAGCAGCGACCCAGTTATAATGGCCACCGCATCTCCCTCGATTTCCAGGACATTCCGGTTCGCGACGTGCTGTCGATCATTGCCGAGGAGTCCGGGCTCAACGTGGTCGCCAGCGACGGCGTGCAGGGCAACGTGACTCTCAATCTGACCGACGTGCCCTGGGACCAGGCGCTCGATCTGGTGCTGCGCAACCACGGCCTGTCGTCGCGACGGGAAGGCAACGTGATGATGGTGGCACCGACCGGTGAACTGGCCAGTCTGCAGCGTCAGACGCTGGAGACCCGCGAGCAGTCGCAACAGCTGGCCCCGCTGACCACCGAGTTTCTGCAGATCCGTTACGCCAAGGCCGATACGCTGGCGGCCTTGCTGCAAGGCGGCGAGGGCGCCGGGATGATGTCCGAGCGTGGTCGCGTCAGCGTCGATCCGCGCACCAATACGCTGATTCTGCAGGACACCCGTGACCAGCTCGACGCCATCCGCCGGACCGTCGATCACCTCGACGTGCCGGTGCGTCAGGTCCAGATCGAAGCCCGAATCGTGATCGCGCGAGACAGCGCGACCCGCGAGCTCGGCGTCAACTGGGGGTTGTCAGGCAATGGCGGGCGCCACTTCGATCTCGGTGGCGCGGCCGATGGCAATGCCTCGACGGTGCCCACGACGTCGGACGATCCGGCCTCCTATGGCGGCGGGCTGGCGGTCGATCTGGGCAATGCGACCAATCCCGCCAGTGCGTTCAGCTTCGGCTATCTTTCCGGCGACGTGTTGATCGACCTGGAGCTTCGGGCACTGGAGAGTGAGGGCAAGAGCCAGACGATCTCCCAGCCCAAGGTAATCACCGCCAATCAGCGCACCGCGGTGATCAAGCAGGGCCAGGAGGTGCCGTATCAGGAGGCGTCGTCCAGCGGGGCGACCACCACCGAGTTCAAGGAGGCGGTACTGTCGCTGGAGGTGACACCGCAGATCACACCGGACGACCGCATCATCATGGATCTGCGGGTCAACAACGACGATATTTCCGATACGCGTTACGATGGCGCGCCGGCCATCGACACCAACGAGATCCAGACTCAGGTGCTGGTCAACAACGGTGAGACCGTGGTGCTGGGCGGCATTCTGACCTCCGAGCAGTTGCGTACGCTGTTCAAGACGCCGTTCCTGGGTGACATCCCGGTGCTCGGCAATCTGTTCCGCTATACCCAGGAAAGCAACGAGAAGGTAGAATTGCTGGTATTCATTACGCCCAAGATCATCGAGGACGGACTGGCCATTCGCTGATGCGGTCGCTTCCCAATCTTTTTCTCGTCGGCCCCATGGGGGCGGGCAAGAGTACAATCGGCCGCCTCCTGGCGGCCGAATTGCAGCGCGAATTCCTCGATAGCGACCATCAAATTGAAGGCCGCTGCGGGGCGAATATCCCATGGATTTTCGATGTCGAGGGCGAGCAGGGCTTTCGCGATCGCGAGACCGCCATGATCGATGAAATCAGTCAGCGCAGCGAGATCGTCCTGGCGACGGGTGGCGGTGCGATCATGCGCGAGGTCAACCGTCAGCTACTGCGCGAGCGGGGCACGGTGATCTATCTGGCCACGACCGTCGAGCAGCAGATTCGGCGCACCTCGCGGGATCGCAACCGGCCGTTGCTGCAGACCGCCAATCCCGAGCAAGTGTTGCGCGATCTGTTCGCGATCCGCGATCCGCTCTATCGTGCCACCGCCGATATCATCGTACGTACCGATCGGCGAGGACCCCGAAGCGTGGTGGGGGATATCCTGCGCCGGGTCTCGCGGCTGGCGGAACCGCTCGGCGCTTCGGTCTCGCTTTCGCAACACAGGTAATGTCTCTCTCATATCGAAGGTAACGTCTCATGTCGTCAGTCTCGTCGCTTCCCGTGGAATCGCTGAACGTCTCGCTGGGCGAGCGTAGCTATCCGATCCATGTCGGTGCGGGGCTGCTGACGAGCCGGGAGCACCTGCTGCCTTACCTGGCCGGACGTCAGGTCATGATCGTGACCAACGAGGTGATCGCGCCGCACTATCTTCATGCGCTCAAAGAAACGCTGGCGGGCGCCCTCGATGCGCCCAAGGAAGAGACGCTGGCGGGTGCCGAGCTGGAAATCCGAGAAGTCATCCTGCCCGACGGCGAGGCGACCAAGACGTTGTCCTCGGTCGAGAGGATCTGGGATGCGCTGCTGGCCGCCGGGTTCAATCGTCGCTGCACGCTGATCGCGCTCGGCGGCGGGGTGATCGGTGACATGACCGGCTACGCGGCCGCGAGCTACCAGCGCGGCGTCGCTTTCATTCAAATTCCCACCACGCTGCTGGCCCAGGTCGACTCTTCCGTGGGCGGCAAGACCGGGGTCAACCATCCGCGCGGCAAGAACATGATCGGCGCGTTCTGGCAGCCGCGGGCAGTGCTGGTCGATACCGACACGCTGACGACGTTGCCGCCCCGCGAGCTTTCCGCCGGGCTGGCGGAAGTGATCAAGTACGGCCTGATCTGGGATCTGGAATTTCTTGCCTGGCTGGAGGCCAATCTCGGCGCGCTGCGTGGCATCGAGGAAGGCGCGATCCGTTATGCCATCCGTCGTAGCTGCGAGATCAAGGCCGAGGTGGTGGCCGAGGACGAGACCGAGCAGGGCGTGCGAGCGCTGCTCAATCTGGGCCACACCTTCGGGCATGCGATCGAGGCGCACCAGGGCTACGGCAACTGGCTCCACGGCGAGGCGGTGAGCGCCGGCATGATGATGGCGGCTTGGCTATCCGCCCAGCGCGGCTGGCTGAACGAGGCTGATGTCGAACGTGTCGCTGCGATCCTGTGCGCGGCGGACCTTCCGGTGACGGCACCGGCCAGCATGCAAGCCGAGGATTTTCTCTCTCGAATGCGGCTCGATAAGAAGAATGTCGACAGTCGCCTGCGCTTGATCCTGCTCGAGACGTTGGGGCGGGCCTGCATTCGAGACGATACCGACCCCGAGCAGCTCGAGCGCCTGCTGACGGATTTTCCCCGAACCTGATTTCTGATCGGGCCTCGTCTCCCTTTCCCGGGATACCGCCTCTAGCCCACCCGATTCCGGCCGCTGTCGCCGGCTGTCTTCTCCGGCGGCGTCAGTTGCCGTCGGCTCTCTTTCGTCGTGGCTCGCCTCTCTTTCATTGTGGCCAGCATCACCTTCATCCTGGTCAGCCTGTTTCGCAGCGACTTGGCTTGATCGCCGCCACCGACCCGGGCGATCACGTCCGGTTCGCAGGTCCAGAAGCTTGTCGCGTTCTGAGGCATCCGGCATCGACGATCTTGCTGAAGGGTTCGTTTGAGGGAACGTTATCCCTATAATTGGTATGCTCCATGCCGTATCGGTATGGCCGCCGGGCGTCGATTTCAGCATGATCCAGCGATGGCGGCAGTTGATAAGACTTTCGTCTAAATAAGTCTCTAAGCCTTTGTGTTAGCTGCGTATTTTTATAAATTTAAAGCTAAGTCTCGGATTTTCAATGCGTTTGTGGGTTGCTCGGTGGGGCGTCGGATTGCGCTGGGGCAGGTAACTGGCTATTCTGACCGGCCTTTTGGCGACCGTCAGCGGTAAGATTTGGGTGCGCTGAGACGCAAAATAATCCGCTCGTTCAACGCTGAATGCGGCTATAAAAATAACAAAACCTGCAATTATCTCTTTTTACTAGACCGGATACAAGACCCTGTATTCTGACACTGCTTTGTGAGGCACGCCCATGATGAGAGGTCTTCACCAGCCTGGCGAATTCCGCGACAACTGCGGATTCGGCCTGATTGCTCATATGGAAGGGCAGGCCAGTCATGATCTGCTCAAGACGGCGATCGAGTCCCTGACCTGCATGACCCATCGCGGCGGTATCGCGGCGGATGGCAAGACCGGTGACGGCTGCGGTCTGCTGCTCAAGATGCCGATGGGCTTCATGCGAGCGCTGGCCGAGGATCAGCTCGGCGTGACGCTGGGCGAGCGCTTCGCGGTCGGCATGGTGTTCTTCCCCGACGACGACGCCCGGGAGCAGCGCGCTCGGGAAACGCTGGAAGGCGAGCTGGCCGAACGCGGTCTGAGCGTCAAAGGCTGGCGCGACGTGCCCACGGACCCGAGTGTCTGCGGGCCGATGGCGCTCGAGTGCCTGCCACGCATTCGTCAGGTGTTCGTCGAAGGGGATAAGTCCCAGTCCGACGCCGCTTTCAACGTCGAGCTGTTCATGGCTCGTCGTCTTGCCGAGCAGAAACTCAGCCGGGAAGAAGAGTTCTACGTCTGTTCGCTGTCGTCCAAGGTGGTTTCCTACAAGGGGCTGATGATGCCCGCGGACCTGCCTACCTTCTATCAGGATCTGGGCGACGAGCGTCTCGAGACCGCCGTCTGCGTCTTCCATCAGCGTTTCTCGACCAACACGGCGCCGCGCTGGCCGCTGGCGCAGCCGTTTCGCTTCATGGCGCACAACGGCGAGATCAACACCATCGAGGCCAACCGCAGCTGGGCCAATGCGCGCAAGGCCAACTTCGTCAACGAGCTGTTGCCGGATATCGAAGGTCTCGACGAGATCGTCAACACCACCGGCTCCGACTCGTCGAGCATGGACAACATGCTCGAAGTGCTGCTGACCGGTGGCATGGATCTCTACAACGCGGTGCGGATGATGGTGCCGCCGGCGTGGCAGAACGTCGAGACCATGGACGGCGATCTGCGCGCCTTCTATGAATACAACTCCATGCACATGGAAGCGTGGGACGGCCCCGCCGGCATCGTGATGACCGACGGCCGTCACGCCGTGTGCATGCTCGATCGTAACGGCCTGCGCCCGGCGCGCTGGGTGATCACTGACAATGGCTACATCACGCTCTCTTCCGAGATCGGGGTGTGGAACTATCAGCCGGAATCCGTGGTGGCCAAGGGTCGCGTCGGGCCGGGTCAGATTCTCGCCGTCGATACCCAGACCGGCGAAGTGCTGCACACCGACGACATCGATCAGCGGCTCAAGTCCGCCTATCCCTATCGTCGCTGGCTCAAGGAACACGCCCACTATCTGGAGTCGGCGCTGACCGAGCTGGCGCGCTTCCAGCCGTTCGAGACCGACGAACTCAACGTTTATCAGAAGATGTTCTCGGTGACGTTCGAGGAGCGCGATCAGCTGCTGCGTCCGCTGGCCGAGAGCGGTCAGGAGGCGGTGGGTTCGATGGGCGACGACACGCCGATGGCGGTGCTGTCGCGCCAGAATCGTCTGCTCACCGATTTCTTCCGCCAGAAATTCGCCCAGGTCACCAATCCGCCGATCGACCCCCTGCGCGAAGCGATCGTGATGTCGCTGGAGACCTGCTGCGGTGCCGAACTCAACGTGTTCGAGGCAACACCCGAGCACGCCCATCGGCTGATCCTGACCACCCCGGTGCTGTCGCCGCGCAAGTTCACCGCGCTGGTCACCCAGGAAGATCCGGCATTCGCCTCGATCACCCTGCCGCTGCAGTACGATCCCGAGACGACCTCGCTGCGCCAGGCGCTGATGGCCCTTTGTCAGCAGGCCGAACAGGCCGCCCACGACGGCAAGGTGATCCTGGTGCTGTCGGATGCCGAGCTCGAAAAAGGCAAGCAGCCGATCCAGGCGCTGCTGGCGACCGGAGCGGTGCATCATCATCTGGCCAGGCTGGCGCTGCGTCCGCGGGTCAATATCGTGGTCGAGACCGGCTACGCCCGCGATGCGCATCAGATGGCGGTGTTCTTCGGCGTTGGCGCCACCGCGGTCTACCCGTATCTGGCTTACCAGGTGATGGCGGACATGCACCGCACCGGCGAGCTGGTCGGCAACCCGGCGGATGCCCGCGAGAACTATCGCAAGGGCATGCAGAAGGGGCTTTACAAGATCCTGTCGAAGATGGGCATCTCGCAGATCTCCTCCTACCGTGGCTCGCAGCTGTTCGAAGCCGTCGGGCTGGGGTCCGAGGTCATGGAGATGTGCTTCGACGGCATGATGTCGCGTATCGAAGGCACCGGATTCAGCGAGCTGCAGATGCAGCAGGAACTGGCGGCACGCGATGCCTGGATTCCGCGCAAGACCATGCGTCAGGGCGGGCTGGTCAAGTTCGTTCACGGCCACGAGTATCACGCCTACAATCCCGATGTGGTGATGACGCTGCAGCAGGCGGTTCAGCAGGGCGACTACGCCAAGTGGAAGGCGTTCGCGCGGCTGGTCAACGAGCGCCCGGTGGCCACGATTCGCGATCTGCTGAGGCTCAAGCCGGCGGCCGAGCCGCTGCCGCTGGACGAGATCGAACCGGTCGAGGATCTGCTGCTGCGCTTCGATAGCGCCGGGATGTCGCTGGGCGCGCTGTCGCCCGAGGCGCACGAGGCGCTGGCCCAAGCGATGAACGAAACCGGCGGGCGCTCCAACTCCGGCGAGGGCGGCGAAGATCCGGCCCGCTACGGCACCATTCGCTCGTCGAAGATCAAGCAGATCGCCTCAGGGCGCTTCGGGGTGACCCCGGCTTACCTGGTCAACGCCGAGGTGCTGCAGATCAAGGTCGCGCAGGGCGCCAAGCCCGGCGAAGGCGGCCAGCTGCCGGGCGGCAAGGTCAACGAGATGATCGCGCGGCTGCGCTATGCCGTGCCCGGCGTGACGCTGATCTCGCCGCCGCCGCATCACGACATCTATTCGATCGAGGACCTGGCCCAGCTGATCTTCGATCTCAAGCAGGTCAACCCGAGCGCTCAGGTGTCGGTCAAGCTGGTCTCCGAGCCGGGTATCGGCACTATCGCCACGGGCGTTGCCAAGGCCTACGCGGATCTGATCACCGTCTCCGGTTACGACGGCGGCACCGCGGCGAGCCCGATCACCTCGATCCGGCACGCCGGCAGCCCGTGGGAGCTGGGTCTCCCGGAGGTCCATCAGGCGCTGCGCATCAACGGTCTGCGCGACAAGATCCGGCTGCAGACCGACGGCGGCCTCAAGACCGGTCTCGACGTGGTCAAGGCGGCGATCCTCGGCGCCGAGAGTTTCGGCTTCGGCACCGCGCCGATGGTGGCGCTGGGCTGCAAGTATCTGAAGATCTGCCACCTCAACAACTGCGCCACCGGCGTCGCCACTCAGCACCAAGAGCTTCGCGACGAGCATTTCCGCGGCACGGTGGACATGGTCAAGCACTACTTCCGCTTCATCGCCGAAGAAGTGCGTGAGCTGATGGCGCTGCTCGGCGTGCGCCAGTTGACCGACCTGATCGGGCGTACCGATCTGCTCGAAGCGCTCGAAGGTGAAACGCCCGCGCAGCGCAAGCTCGACCTGAGCCCGCTGCTGGCCAACGACTTCGTGCCCAAGGACGCGCCGCAGTTCTGCCAGGTCAGCCGCAACGTGCCGCACGATCCGGGCGCCAAGAACCAGGAAGTGTTCGACGCGCTGCTGCCGGCGATCGAGTCGAAGTCCGGCGGCGAGTTCTCGTTCAAGATCACCAACTGCGATCGTTCGGTAGCCGCAAGGGTCTCCGGCGAGATCGCCAAACGCTACGGCGAGGCGGGGCTCGAGGATGCGCCGATCACGGCGCGCTTCACCGGCGTCGCGGGCCAGAGTTTCGGGGTGTGGAACGCCCGCGGCTTGAATCTGTATCTGGAAGGCGATGCCAACGACTATGTCGGCAAGGGCATGAACGGCGGCAAGGTGGTGATCGTGCCGCCCAAGGCCAGCCGCTTCCTGAGCCACGAGACCGCGATCATCGGCAACACCTGTCTGTATGGCGCCACCGACGGCAAGCTGTTCGCCGCGGGGATGGCCGGCGAGCGCTTCGGCGTGCGCAACTCCGGCACCCATGCGGTGATCGAAGGCGCCGGGGACCACTGCTGCGAATACATGACCGGCGGGCTGGTCTGCGTGCTCGGCAAGACCGGGATCAACTTCGGTGCGGGCATGACCGGCGGCTTCGCCTACGTGCTCGACGAGGATCGGGGTTTCGTCGATCGCTACAACCATGAACTGGTCGAGATCCACCGGATCAATACCGAATCGATGGAAGCCTATCGCCGTCACCTGCGCGAGGTGATCACCGAGTATGTGGAAGAGACCGACTCGCCACGCGGGCATGCGATTCTCGAGGATTTCTCCGACTTCATCCGCCATTTCTGGTTGGTGAAGCCCAAGGCCGCAAGTCTCAACGGTTTGCTGGCCCAATCCAGGCGACAGCCTGAATGAGGCATGACGGCAACTTGAGCAAGCACAGTGGCAGTCAGAGTCAGCGAGCGTCGTCGGCCCAGTGAGGAGATAAGACATGGCAAACCGTTTGAGTAACGATTTTCAGTTCATCGATGTGGGTCGCCGCGATCCGCAGAAGAAGGATGCGCGTAGCCGCTCTCGGGAATTCGCCGAGATCTACGAGCCGTACAAGCCCAGCGAGGCGGCCAGCCAGGCCCACCGCTGCCTGCATTGCGGCAATCCGTACTGCGAGTGGAAATGCCCGGTCCACAACTACATTCCCAACTGGCTCAAGCTGGTCAGCGAGGGCAACATCCTCGAAGCCGCGGAGATGTCGCACCGGACCAACTCGCTCCCCGAAGTCTGCGGTCGCGTCTGTCCGCAGGATCGGCTGTGCGAAGGCGACTGCACCCTGAACGACGGTTTCGGTGCCGTCACCATCGGCTCGGTGGAGAAGTACATTACCGATACCGCGTTCGCCATGGGCTGGCGCCCGGACATGTCGCAAGTGGTGATGACCGACAAGCGTGTGGCCGTGATCGGCGCGGGGCCGGCCGGGCTGGGCTGTGCCGATGTGCTGGTGAGGAACGGCGTCAAGCCGGTGGTGTTCGACCGCTACCCGGAAGTCGGCGGTCTGCTGACGTTCGGGATTCCCGAGTTCAAGCTCGAGAAGTCGGTGATGGAGCGTCGGCGGGCAGTGTTCGAGGAGATGGGCGTCGAGTTCCGACTCAATACCGAAATTGGCCGCGATATCACTTTCGAACAGCTCTCTGATGAGTTCGACGCGGTATTTCTCGGCATGGGCACCTACAAGTACATGGTCGGCGGTTTTCCCGGCGAGGAGACGGACGGCGTCTACAAGGCGCTCGATTTTCTGATCGCCAACGCCAACCACCATCTCGGTTTCGAGCAGGCGTCCTCCGACTATGTATCGATGGCCGGCAAGCGCGTCGTGGTGTTGGGTGGCGGCGATACCGCGATGGACTGCAACCGCACCTCGATCCGTCAGGGAGCGGCCAGCGTGACCTGCGCCTACCGCCGCGACGAAGAGAACATGCCCGGTTCCAAGCGGGAGGTGACCAACGCCCGCGAAGAGGGCGTCGATTTCCTGTTCAACCGCCAGCCGGTGGCGATCGTCGGCGAAGACAAGGTCGAAGGCGTCAAGCTGGTGCGCACCCGCATGGGCGAACCGGACGACAAGGGCCGGCGCAGTGCGGAAGTGGTGCCGGGCTCCGAGGAAATCCTGGCCTGCGACGCAGTGGTCATCGCCTTCGGCTTCCAGCCCAGCGAGATCGAGTGGTTCGATACCCACCAGATCCAGGTGGACGAACGCGGCCGGGTACTGGCACCGGAAATTCCGGCACAGATGGAGCGCTTCGCCTATCAGACCAGTAACGAGAAAGTGTTCGCCGGGGGCGACATGGTGCGCGGCTCCGACCTGGTGGTGACCGCGGTCTATGAGGGGCGTCAGGCAGCGGAAGGCATTCTCGATTATCTCAAGGTCTGATCGCCACGCTGTGGGTGAGTGAACCGCTGTGGGTGAGTGAACCGCTGTGGGTGAGTGAACGGTTGACTGAACGGTCGCGTAAAATCGGTCGATGGCTGGCACGATCGATCGTGATCAGCGATGGTATATAGATCAGGGAGCCTTTACAGTGGCGCGCTCGAATCGAACCGCAATCTTTGGAAGGTCAAACCATGATCAGGCTTGAACGCAACATCCTCGACCAGGCAAACACCCAACTGCGAGCGCTGGAAGATCATGTGCTGGATCAGGAAGGTGGTGATCAGGCGATCATGATCAGTGGCCAGCTGAAGGCGCTTTTCTCGCTGGCCAAGCTGCACGACAGCGGGATGTCGGACGAATGTGCCGGTATGCTAGAGGAGATCGAACGGCGCTCGAATATCCTCACGTCGCGCCTGCCGGAGCGTGGCTGAGGCATCTCGGCGACGCCTGGTGTCTCCGTTGCCCTTTGCTTGTCTCTCGCTCCCGGCGACGGTGGCAGCCTTCCGGTCGATGACCGTGAGATAGCGAAAAAGCGCCAACGTCGCCGTTGGCGCTTTTTTATTGGCCGATTTCTCGATCGGACAGCCATTCGGCGTAACGCTAGAATGCGCGCCGAAACGCCGGCGGCGCCGCGATCATCCCTCGGCAACGCCGGCTGCCCGTGCCCTCGTTCGGGGCACCTCATTGTGGAGAACGTTACCCATGTCATCCTGGTTTCCCCGTTGGCAGCGCGTCGATGCCAGCCTCGGTGGTCTGGTCGCGCCTGACCAGACGCTGCCGCCAGCGCAAACACTGTTGATGGGCGTTCAGCACGCCGTCGCGATGTTCGGTTCCACCGTGCTGGCGCCGCTGTTGATGGGGTTCGATCCCAACCTGGCCATCCTGATGTCAGGAATCGGCACGCTGCTGTTCTTTTTGGTCGTCGGCGGCCGGGTGCCCAGCTACCTGGGTTCGAGTTTCGCCTTCATCGGCGTGGTCATAGCGGCGACTGGCTACGGCGGTAGCGGCGGTAATTCCTCGATCGGGCTGGCGCTGGGCGGCATCATCGCCTGCGGGGCGATCTACGCGGTCATCGGTCTCATCGTCATGGCTTCGGGCACGCGCTGGATCGAGTTCCTGCTGCCGCCGGTGGTGACCGGTGCCATCGTCATGACCATCGGTCTCAATCTGGCGCCGGTGGCGGTCTCCAGCGTCAAGGGGGCCAATTTCGACGCCGCGATGGCGCTGGTGACTATTCTCTGCATCGGTCTGGCGGCCGTGCTGACCCGCGGCATGCTGCAGCGGCTGTTGATTCTGGTGGGGCTGGTCGTGGCCTACGCGATCTATGCGCTGGTCACCAACGGCCTGGGCTGGGGCGCGCCCATCGATTTCTCGATCATCGCCAACGCGGCCTGGTTCGGAATGCCGGCGTTCACCGCCCCCGAGTTCAGCCCGCACGCGATGGTGCTGATCGCGCCGGTCGCGGTGATTCTGGTGGCGGAAAATCTGGGGCATATCAAGGCAGTGGGCGCGATGACCGGGCGCGATCTCGACCCCTACATCGGCCGGGCCTTTCTGGGTGACGGGCTGGCGACGATGGTCTCCGGGGCCGCCGGCGGTACCGGCGTGACGACCTATGCCGAAAATATCGGCGTGATGGCGGTGACCCGGGTCTATTCGACGCTGATCTTCGTCGCGGCCGCTGGCTTCGCCATTCTGCTCGGGTTCTCGCCGCGCTTCGGGGCGCTGATCCAGACGATTCCCGGTCCGGTGCTGGCCGGCGCCTCGATCGTGGTGTTCGGCCTGATCGCCGTTGCCGGCGCACGCATCTGGATCCAGAACCAGGTCGATCTGGGTGACAACACCAACCTGATCGTCGTGGCCGTGACGCTGGTGCTGGGGGCAGGCAACTTCTCGATCGACGTCGGCGGATTCACGCTCGACGGCATTGGAACGGCCACCTTCGGGGCGATCCTGCTGCATCTCGTTCTGCGCCATGGCGCCAATCTGGGCCGGGGCGTTTCAGACTGAAGTCTAACTCGCGCTTCGCTTTGTGCGTCGTGGGCGTTAGGCTGTAGCGACGGTATCGGCCGCGTCGATGCCGCTACCGTCGCATCCTCGAATCCCAGCGTCAGCGTCCCTGAATAGCGTCAGCGTCCCTGAATAGAGCCCCCAATGAGTGACCCGCAATCCGGCCATATCAGCGCCGATGAAGACACGTCCGCCGAGAAGTCGATCGCCATGACCCGCGAGGTACTGGAGCAGGACCTGATTCGTCGTCACTTCGAGCAGGTCTACCCCGAGGTGGCCTTGAAGAGTCATCACGACCTGCATGGCTCCATTCAGCACATTCTGGATACGGCGCCGCCCGAGGCCCGGACCATCGACGGCGTCTATCTGTTCGCCGACGGCTCGCTGATCTGGAACCCGTGTGTCGAGGTGGCCGAGCGCCATACCTGCCGGCTGTACGGTTATCATCGCGATTTCTGCCTCAAGCTCGATCACGGTCGCGGCACGCCGGAGACGCCGGGACTGATGCTGGCGCTGGCGCCGGGCGGATCGTGTCATGGCGTCGCGCTTCGTGTACCCGGCGACAATCTCGAGCGCGAGCTGACCCTGGTGTGGCGACGCGAGATGTTGACCGGCGCCTATCAACCGCGCTGGATCAAGCTGAAGACGGACGTCGGCCCGATCTGGGGCGTCGCCTTCGTGATCAATCCGCATCACGACCGCTATATCGGCCGTCAGCCGGACGAGACCGTGGTGCATCTGTTGCGCACGGGCCGTGGCGTGCTGGGCTCGTGTCGCGAATATCTCGACAACACGGTGGGCGATCTCCATGCGCTCGGCATTCGGGATCGACGTCTGGAATCGCTGCAGCGCGCCGTCGCCAGCTGATTCGCGGCCCCGCCAGGGCGGCCGCGCGATCCAAAATTGAGCCTTCCGAGCGAGTCTGGTAATCTGACGTCCCATCCTGGCCCGACTTTCTCCCCCGGGTCTCTTTTCACGGCTACGACCACGATTCGACAGGTTTTCCATGACACGATATATCTTCGTGACCGGCGGCGTTGTGTCCTCACTGGGCAAGGGTATTGCATCCGCCTCGCTGGCGGCGATCCTCGAGGCTCGCGGCCTCAAGGTCACCATCCTCAAGCTGGATCCGTACATCAACGTCGATCCGGGCACCATGAGTCCGTTTCAGCATGGCGAGGTATTCGTCACCGAGGATGGCGCGGAAACCGATCTCGATCTGGGGCATTACGAGCGCTTCATCCGCACCAAGATGACCCAGAGCAACAACTTCACCACCGGTCGGGTCTACGAGCACGTGCTGCGCAAGGAGCGCCGTGGCGACTATCTCGGCGGCACGGTGCAGGTGATTCCGCACATCACCGACGAGATCAAGCATCGGGTGATCAAAGGGGGAGAGGGTTACGACGTGGCGCTGGTGGAAATCGGCGGCACCGTGGGCGATATCGAGTCGCTGCCGTTTCTGGAATCCATCCGTCAGCTGCGCAGCGAAGTGGGCGCCAACCGCGCCCTGTTCATGCATCTGACGCTGGTGCCCTACATCAAGACCGCCGGCGAGACCAAGACCAAGCCGACCCAGCACAGCGTCAAGGAGCTGCGCTCGATCGGTATTCAGCCGGACATCCTCATCTGTCGCAGCGAAGTCGAGCTCGAGGAGAGCGAGCGGCGCAAGATCGCGCTGTTCACCAACGTCGAGGAGCGCGCGGTCATCCCGCTGCAGGATGCCGACACCATCTATCGCATTCCGCTGATGCTGCACGAACAGGGTCTCGACGAGATCGTCTGCGACAAGCTGCGTCTCGAGGCGCCCCAGGCCGATCTCGCCGAGTGGATCCATGTCCTCGACGCCAAGCTCAACCCGCTCAAGACGATCAACATCGCCATGGTCGGCAAGTACATGGAGTTGCTCGACGCCTACAAGTCGCTCAACGAGGCGCTGATCCACGCCGGCATTCAGACCCGCGTGAAGGTCAACGTCGAGTATATCGACGCCGAAGTGATCGAACGTCACGGCACCGAGCGCCTGGCCGGCAAGGACGCGATCCTGGTCCCCGGCGGTTTCGGTGAGCGGGGCGTGGAAGGCAAGATCCAGGCTGCGCGTTTTGCTCGCGAGAATCATGTGCCCTACCTGGGCATCTGTCTCGGCATGCAGGTGGCGGTGATCGAGTTCGCACGCCACGTGGCGGGATGGGAAGATGCCAATTCCACCGAGTTCACCCGCGAGACCCGGCATCCGGTGGTTGGCCTGATCACCGAGTGGATCAACCCGGAAGGTCAGATCGAACTGCGTGACGAGGCTTCCGATCTGGGCGGCACCATGCGCCTCGGCGGCCAGGAGTGCCGCCTCAAGCCGGGCTCCAGGGCGCAAGAGGTCTATGGGCTGGACACCATCACCGAACGTCACCGTCATCGCTTCGAGGTCAACGAGCAGTTCGTCGAACAGCTCGAAGCCGCCGGTCTGATCGTATCGGGCAAGAGTGGCGATCAGTCGCTGGTCGAAATGATCGAACTGCCGGACCACCCCTGGTTCGTGGCGTGCCAGTTCCACCCCGAGTTCACCTCGACGCCCCGCGACGGGCATCCGCTGTTTACCGGCTTCGTCAATGCGGCGCTGGAACACAAGGCAAGCCGCCAGCGCCAGCATGGCATGGCGCATCAGGAGTGATCGACTGATCACGGCGGGGGATGAAGCGATTCATCCCCCGCTGTCGTTGGGGGCGCTGGACCCGGCCTGCCAACACTGGCAAAACTGCTAACATGATCGAATCATCGCGTCCGCGGCGAGCAAGCCAAGGTCCGGACGCTTCACGCTCGATGTGGTGAGTGATTCAACCGCTCGAGTTTTCAACCGACAGGACGACGTAACATGGCTGAGATCGTTGATATCCGTGCCCTCGAAGTGCTCGATTCCCGCGGCAACCCGACCGTTCAGGCCCAGGTCACGCTGAGCAGCGGCATTACCGGCAGCGCCTGCGCCCCCAGCGGCGCTTCCACCGGTTCCCGTGAAGCGCTGGAACTGCGAGACGGTGACAAGTCACGCTATCTGGGCAAGGGCGTATTGAAGGCCGTCGACGCCGTCAACGGCAAGATTCGCGAGCGTTTGATGGGCATGGATGCCAGCGATCAGCGCGCCCTCGATGACGCCATGCTGGCGCTGGACGGCACCGACAACAAGGCGAGCCTCGGTGCCAACGCGATTCTCGCGGTATCGCTGGCTGCGGCCAAAGCCGCGGCGACCGAGAAAGGCGTGCCGCTCTACGCGCATATCGCCGAGCTTTACGGCCAGCCGGGCCAGTACACCATGCCGGTGCCGATGATGAATATCATCAACGGCGGCGAGCACGCCGACAACAACGTCGATATTCAGGAGTTCATGGTCCAGCCGGTGGGCGCGCCCAACTTCCGTGAAGCATTGCGCATGGGTGCCGAGATCTTCCACGCGCTGAAGAAAGTGCTGACGGCCAAGGGGCTTTCCACCTCGGTCGGCGACGAGGGCGGCTTTGCGCCCAACCTGTCTTCCAACGCCGAAGCGCTGGCGGTGATCAAGCAGGCGGTCGACGACGCTGGCTACGTCCTGGGCAAGGACGTCACGCTGGCGCTGGACTGTGCGGCCAGCGAGTTCTTCAAGGACGGAGTCTACGATCTCGCCGGGGAGGGCAAGCAGTACGACGCCGCCGGCTTCACCGACTACCTGGCCGATCTCTGCGACCAGTATCCGATCGTCTCGATCGAAGATGCCATGGACGAGTCGGACTGGGACGGCTGGAAGGCGCTGACCGACAAGCTGGGCGACAAGATCCAGCTGGTCGGCGACGATCTGTTCGTCACCAACACCCGGATATTGAAGCGCGGCATCGACGAGAAGATCGGCAACTCGATTCTGATCAAGTTCAACCAGATCGGCTCGCTGTCCGAGACCCTGGACGCGATCAAGATGGCACAGGACGCCGGCTTCACCGCGGTCATTTCGCACCGCAGCGGCGAAACCGAAGACACCACCATCGCCGATCTCGCCGTGGGCACCGCCGCCGGCCAGATCAAGACCGGTTCGCTGTGCCGCTCCGACCGTGTCTCCAAGTACAACCGCCTACTGGTGATCGAGCAGGAGCTGGGTGACAAGGTGGCCTATCCGGGCCTGAAGGCGATCAAGGGGCAATAAATGCCTGCGCGGGTAAATCACTTCGTTGTGCGGTGCGCGGAATCCTCACCTATACCCCATAGGCTCCGGTTCCTGTGCGCCGTACGCCTCGTGCTTTACCCCGCTCGGCTATTTATTCAGCGTTTCCCAAGCAAAGTTTTATGATGCCGGCCGGTTAGACGACATCAATAACGGTCTTAAACTGGTTCGTTGAAACGTTGCAGCGGAAACTTGGTCTGACCTGAACGAAGAAGGCCGCTCATTGAGCGGCCTTCTTCGTTGGATACTGGCATTCGGTCAGCACCATATGGTCAAACGCAACCGTCAAGCAACTTCCTAGCGTTCCAGCAGCTCGATCTTGTTCGGCTTGCCATCCCACGCCTTGGCGTCTTCCGGCGGATCCTTCTGCTCGGCGATGTTCGGCCACACCTCGGCGAGTTCGGCGTTGAGCTCGATGAACTGCTGCTGACCTTCGGGCAGCTCGTCTTCCGAAAAGATCGCCTCGGCGGGGCACTCAGGTTCGCATAGCGCGCAGTCGATGCACTCGTCGGGATGGATGACGAGGAAGTTGGGGCCCTCGTAAAAACAGTCCACCGGGCAGACTTCGACGCAGTCGGTGTATTTGCACTTGATGCAGTTCTCGGTGACGACGAACGTCATGGGTGTTCTCTCCTGATTGACGGCCCGGTCGTGGCCCCTGTCTCGGTCTCTCGCTATCACGATCTCGGCGGATAGGATTTTTCGTGTTCACCGCACGCGCAGTGCCGCCGACACTATTCGAATGGCGCCATATTCTAGGCGGCCGGCGCCAGGCCGGGCAAGCGGGCGTTGTGAACATCGAGGAATGGCCTTATAGCTACCCATCCCTCGGCGTGATTCGCGCCAGACTTGGAGTTAGACGAAAACTCGGCTGGCGCAGGCAGTTTTCGTACCCATCCTAGTGTTGCTCGCGCCAGGCATAGAGAAGCTCCAGCGCCGCCCGCGGCGTTAACGAATCGATGTCCAACGATTCCAGCGCCTCGAGAACCGGATGCGGCGTCGCGGCAAACAGATCCGCCTGCTGTGGTCCGCCGGCCGCGGGGCGGCTGTCGGACGACGGCGGCAGCGTTGTCGGCTGCTCGAGGCTGGCCAGCTTGTCGCGGGCGCGGGCGATGACGTTTTGCGGAACGCCGGCGAGCTGGGCGACCTGCAGGCCATAGCTCTGGCTGGCCGGGCCTTCCTCGACGCGGTGCATGAAGACGATGCCGTCCTTGTGCTCGGCGGCGGTCAGGTGAACGTTGGCCACCGTTTCCTGCTGCTCGGCCAGCGCGGTCATCTCGAAATAGTGGGTTGCGAACAGCGTGAACGCGCGCTGCGCGGCCAGGTGCTCGGCGCTCGCCCAGGCCAGCGACAGGCCGTCGAAAGTGCTGGTGCCGCGGCCGATCTCGTCCATCAGCACCAGACTTTCGGCCGTGGCGTTGTGCAGGATGCTGGCGGTCTCGGTCATCTCCACCATGAAGGTGGAACGTCCGCCGGCCAGATCGTCGCTGGAACCGATCCGGGTGAAGATGCGATCCACCGGGCCGATCTCGGCGCTGTCGGCGGGCACGAAACTCCCGGTGTGGGCGAGCAGGGCGATCAATGCCGCCTGGCGCATGTAGGTCGACTTGCCGCCCATGTTGGGGCCGGTGATGACCAGCATGCGGCGGTCATCGTCGAGAATCAGGTCGTTGGGCACGAACGGATGCTGGCTGACGTGTTCCACCACCGGATGGCGGCCGCCCCGAATGTCGAAGCCTGGCGTTTCCAGCAGATGCGGGCGCACGAATTCCAGATGCTGGGCGCGCTCGGCAAAGGCGCAGAGCACGTCCAGCGCGGCCAGCGCGCGTCCGGTGGCCTGCAACGCATCGAGATCGGCGTTGAGCGTGTCGATCAGGCTTTCGTAGAGCAGCTTTTCCCGTGCCAGTGCGCGCGACTTTGCGGACAGCGCTTTGTCCTCGAACTCCTTGAGCTCGGGAATGATGAAACGCTCCGCGTTCTTTAGCGTCTGGCGCCGAATGTAATCGGCGGGCACGTCGCGGGCCTGGGCACGAGGAATCTCGATGTAGTAGCCGTGGACGCGATTGTAGCCGACCTTGAGGCCGGGCAGACCGGAGCGCTCGCGCTCGCGCAGCTCGAGCTGGATCAAGTAGTCGCCGGCGTGTTCGGCGAGGCCACGATACTCGTCGAGCTCGGCATCGAAGCCTTCGCGAATGACACCGCCTTCGCGGAGCACGACCGGCGGATTGTCCATCAACGCCCGGGTCAGGGTGTCGGCCAGCTCGGGGTAAGGACGAATGTGGCGGCCGAGATCGTTCAGCGCGCTCTCGCCCTCGACTCGCCCTAGATCCTGCTGCAGCGTCGGCAGTACCTCGAGCGCGTCGCGTAGCCGGGCCAGATCCCGGGGGCGGGCGCTGCGCAAGGCCACGCGAGCCAGAATGCGTTCGACATCGCCCACGGCGTTGAGCGGCTCGCGAAGCAGCAGATACTGATCGTCGTCGAGCAGCAGCTGCACGGCGGCCTGACGCGCGCTGATTTGGGCGCGATCGCGCAGCGGCCGATTGAGCCAGCGCTTGAGCAGCCGTGACCCCATCGGCGTGACGCTGGTGTCGAGCACGCTGGCCAGGGTGTTGTCGCCGGTGCCGCCGAGATTGATGTCGATCTCGAGATTGCGCCGGCTGGCGGCGTCGATCACCACCGCTTCGTCGCGGCTCTCCACCCCCAGCGCGGTGACGTGTGGCAGGCGGGAGCGCTGGGTGTCGCGGGCGTAGTCGATCAGCACGCCAGCGGCGACCAGGGCGGTCTCGAGGTGCGTGCAGCCAAAACCGCGCAGATCGGCGACCTCGAACTGATCGCACAGCAGCCGGTTGGCGGTCTCCAGATCGAAGTGCCAGTCGTTCTGGCGCCGCAGCCCGGACCGCTCGGCAAGTGTCGGCGGCAGGTCGAGACTTTCGGCAGCCAGCAGCTCCGCCGGTTGCAGGCGGTGGATCTCGGCCAGCATGTCGGCCTCGCCGTCGACTTCCAGCACGCTGAAGCGGCCGCTGGAGAGTTCGAGCCAGGCGATGCCCCAGCGTTCGCCGGCACTGTGCAGCGATACCAGCAGGTTGTCGCGGCTAGCATCCAGCAGCGCTTCGTCGAGCAGCGTGCCCGGCGTGACGATGCGTACGACGCGACGTTCCACCGGGCCCTTGGAGGTAGCGGGATCGCCGATCTGCTCGCAGATGGCCACCGACTGGCCGGATTTTACCAGCCGCGCGAGATAGGACTCGGCACTGTGATAGGGGATGCCGGCCATGGGAATCGGCTTGCCCGCCGACTGCCCGCGTGCCGTCAGCGTGATATCCAGCAGCTGCGAGGCGCGCTTGGCATCCTCGAAGAACAGCTCGTAGAAGTCGCCCATGCGGTAGAAGAGCAATACGTCGGGATGCTCGCGTTTGATCTTGAGGTATTGCGCCATCATCGGCGTATGCTGGGTGCTCTTGCTGGCGGCCGCGTCCTGCATGGTATCTCGGTAAGCTCCGTCGATTCCGGGGGCCGATGAGACATCGGCGTGCCGGGTGCTGAGAGGAACGCCAAGGTTACCACGGCGCTACTGGGTCCAACACGGCGTGCCGCGATGGCCGAGCTTGTTTCGGTGATCGGTGAAGATCATGATTGGCTTGTCGACTCTACACGCTCATGGCTGCCTTACCCTCTCATGGCTGCCTTAGAGGGGATCAGGCATCAGGTCTAGTGATTTCAACCTGAGTGCCTGCCGATAACTCGTTACAGTGTTGAAAACCGGCTACCGAGGACCCCCATATGGCCCGGTTGGTGCTCAACCATCTCAGCGACTCCACCTATCGGTTACTGGCGATCGAGGCCAGTCAACGCAACGTCAATCTCAGTGAGTTGGCCGTTGTGCTGCTGGAAATTGCGGTGGCCGAGCTGGCCGCGCGTCATCCGGCCGTGCTGCCGCCGCCGAACGAGGGCTCCCACGGTTCGCGTTGAAGCGGCCGCTATCGTCTCGTTGCCGATCTCAACGTCATTGCCACCACGTCACTATCGACAAGGTCACTATCGCCAAGGTCGCTGTCGTGGAATTCACGGCCGCCATCGATGACTGCGGTTTCCCGAACCCGTTTTCCGAACCCTTGGTCGATACGGTCGAGCGCTGCGTTGCATCAATGCCGATTCCCCGCATACTGGGAGGCAGCCGGTTTCCATCGGCGTGGAGGTCGCGGTTCGCGTGCGGGCCATTGCCGGACGTGCGTCCCAATTTTCACGTCTCGCTGGCACACGCCATTTGCACACGCGCGATTTGCCCAGAAGGAGAGCCACGCATGCCGCAATCCAGATTGCCTGTCGATATCGAGCTGGGCGCAGACGAGCTGTCGCGGCGCCTGGGCGAAGCCTGTCTGGCGCGAGGTATTCGAGTGACGACGGCGGAATCCTGTACCGGCGGCGGCGTTGCCAGTGCGATCACCTCGATTGCTGGTAGCTCGGCATATTTCGAAACCGGTTACGTCACCTACGCCAACGTCGCCAAGCAACGGCTGCTGGGCGTTTTGCCCGATACGCTGGACGTTCATGGCGCCGTCAGTGAGGAGACAGTGCGGGAAATGGTGGCCGGCGCCTGCCGCGGTAGCGGGGCGGAGCTGGGCGTGGCGATCAGTGGCGTTGCCGGCCCCGGTGGCGGGACTCTCGACAAGCCCGTGGGCACGGTGTGGTTTGCCTGGGGTGACGAACGTCGCCAGCGGGTGAAATGTCATCATCTGCCCGGCGACCGGCGGGGCGTGCGCGATCTGGCCGTTGCGGTGGCGCTGGCCGGGTTGCTCGATTCGCTGCTGGAGAGCGGCACCGTTGCTTAGTCCGCATGGCAGAGGCCCTGCCCATGGCTTTCCGTGAAGACATGGTCGAAAATCTCGGGCCGGGGATAGGCGCGCAAGGTTTTTTTCGCCATACTACTGTCTAACCATACAGTGCATGATAAACAGTGCACGATAAATCAGTACGTGAGCCGATCGCCGTGAGCGGCGCTACCCCGACTCACCCTGCGCATTCATAGGAGACGTTCATGGCACAGGACGAAAACCGCAGCAAGGCACTCAATGCGGCTCTGTCACAGATCGATCGCCAATTCGGCAAGGGCACCGTGATGCGTCTGGGTGATACCCCGCGTACCGCGATTCCGGTCGTGTCGACGGGGTCTCTGGGGCTGGATATCGCGCTGGGTGTCGGCGGGCTGCCGTACGGCCGTGTCGTCGAGATCTTCGGGCCCGAATCCTCGGGCAAGACCACGCTGACGCTATCGGTCATCGCTCAGGCCCAGAGAGACGGCAAGACCTGCGCTTTCATCGATGCCGAGCACGCACTCGATCCCAGCTACGCCGAGAAGCTGGGCGTCAATCTCGACGATCTGCTGGTCTCGCAGCCGGACACCGGCGAGCAGGCGCTGGAGATCTGCGACATGCTGGTGCGCTCGGGGGGGGTCGATGCCATCATCATCGACTCCGTTGCGGCGCTGACGCCACGTGCCGAGATCGAAGGCGAGATGGGCGACTCCCACGTCGGCCTGCAGGCGCGTCTGATGTCGCAGGCACTGCGCAAGATCACCGGCAATATTAAGAACGCCAACTGCATGGTGGTGTTCATCAACCAGATCCGCATGAAGATCGGCGTGATGTTTGGTAGCCCCGAAACCACCACCGGTGGTAATGCGTTGAAGTTCTATTCCAGTGTTCGCCTCGACATTCGACGCATCGGTGCGGTCAAGCAGGGCGACGAGGTCACCGGTAACGAAACCCGGGTCAAGGTGGTCAAGAACAAGGTGGCGCCACCGTTCCGCCAGGCGGAGTTCCAGATTCTGTACGGAAAGGGCATCTACCACGCGGGTGAGGTGATCGATCTGGGCGTACAGTGCAACCTGGTCGACAAGGCTGGTGCCTGGTACAGCTACAACGGCAGCAAGATCGGTCAGGGCAAGGCCAACGCCGCGCAGTATCTCGAGGAGCATCCCGAGATCATGACCGAAATCGAGACCCAGATCCGGGCCCAGCTGTTGGCCACACCGGAACCCAAGGAAAAAACGCCCGAAGCTGCCGTCGCCGAAAGCGACGACGCCAGCGATACGCTGCTGTAAGCCAGCGGGCGGTTGTCTTCGATGTTCGATCGTGACGATGGGGATTCCCCCCGGGGCGCTTCTCCCGGGGGCGGCTCTTCCAGAGACGCCTCCCCTCGAGATGTGGCCATCCGATTTCTGGCTCGGCGTGAGTACTCTCGCGTCGAGCTGGAAAGCCGGCTGCATGCCAAAGGGGTGGAAAGCGAAGAGATTCGTGCGACGCTGGATGACCTGGCTCGCGACGGGCTTCAATCCGATGCGCGCTTCGCCGAGGTGTTCGTGCGCTCGCGTGTCGCGCGGGGTCAGGGGCCGGTCAGGATCCGAGTCGATCTGGGACAGCGCGGAATCTCCGAACCGCTGATGACGTTGGCTTTTGAGACGGAATCGCCTGATTGGCAAGCATTGGCCTGCCAGGCGCTGGCCAAGCGATTCGACGGCCCGGGCGCCGCGCCTCGCGAACGGGCCAAGCGCGAGCGCTTCCTTGCGGGGCGCGGGTTCGAGTTCGACCACGTTCGTCATGCCATGGCTTGTGCCTGGCAGGACGATGCGTGATATCGAGACGCTGATACGCGAGTCGCGTGTCGCTCGATTCTCTTCCTCTTCCTCTATCTTCTCCTTTCCCTTCCTGCCTTATCTCTAGTCGCGCACGATCGCCGGGAGCGCCAAATTTCGGCGACAGCGGTGTCGCACTCGACAGACTATCGGCCGACCACGTTATACTAATGCGCTTTGCGATGGCCGGAGAGGTGCTCATGGCGCCTTTTCGATGCCGGATTTTGCGTTGCCACGTGGTCTGCTAGCCGCCGTGGGCGCGCCTATCGCCACGGATTGTTTATGAAAAGTGCAGAAATCAGACAGGCTTTCCTGAGCTACTTCGAGGAGCGCGGACACACCATCGTGCCTTCCGCCTCTCTGGTGCCGGAAAACGACCCGACGCTCCTCTTCACCAACGCCGGCATGGTGCCGTTCAAGGATGCGTTTCTCGGCCGGGATCAACGCCCGTACGTGCGCGCCACCTCGGCGCAGCGTTGTGTGCGTGCCGGCGGCAAGCATAACGACCTGGACAACGTCGGCTACACCGCCCGTCACCACACGTTTTTCGAGATGATGGGCAACTTCAGCTTCGGCGACTACTTCAAGGCCGACGCGATTCGCTATGCCTGGTCCTTCATTACCGACGTGCTGGGATTGCCCAAGGACAAGCTCTGGGTGACCGTCCATATCAGCGACGATGAAGCCGCCAGGATCTGGATCGACGACATCGGCGTCGATCCGGCGCGGCTGTCGCGGCTGGACGAAGACAACTTTTGGCAGATGGGCGATACCGGCCCCTGTGGCCCGTGTTCGGAAATCTTCTACGACCACGGTCCCGAGGTCTGGGGTGGCCCGCCGGGGAGTCCGGAAGAGGACGGCGATCGCTACATCGAGGTCTGGAACCTCGTCTTCATGCAGTTCGATCGTGACGCTTCCGGCAACATGAACCCGCTGCCCAAGCCGTCGATCGATACCGGCATGGGGCTGGAGCGCATGGCTGCGGTGATGCAGGGCGTGCACTCCAACTACGAAATCGATCTGTTCCAGAACCTGTTGCTGGCGGCGGCCGAGGTGACCGGTCACGACGATATCAAGACGCCGTCGCTACGCGTCATCGCCGATCATATCCGCTCCTGTGCCTTTCTGATCGTCGATGGCGTGCTGCCGTCCAACGAAGGCCGGGGTTACGTGCTGCGGCGGATCATTCGTCGCGCCGTGCGGCATGGTCACAAGCTCGGGGCCAGCGAACCGTTCTTTCACAAGCTGGTGGCGGCACTGGATGCGGAGATGGGCGAAGCCTATCCCGAACTGCATCAGGCGCGCGATCAGATCGAGCGCGTACTGTTGAAGGAAGAGCAGCAGTTCGCGCGCACGCTGGATCATGGGATGGGCCTGCTCGAAGAGGCGCTCTCGGCGCTCGAGGGCGAGGTTCTGCCTGGCGAGACGATCTTCAAGCTCTACGATACCTACGGCTTCCCCTATGATCTGACCGCGGACGTCTGTCGCGAGCGTGGCGTCACGCTCGACGAGACCGGGTTCGAACGCGAGCTCGAAGCTCAGCGGCAGCGGGCACGGGCCGCTAGCCAGTTCGGCGGTGACTACGGTGCTGCGCTCGAGCTCGAGGGCAGCACCGAGTTCACCGGTTACGACCGTCTCGAGGATTCGTCGGTGGTAAAGGCGATCGTCGACAGTGAGGGCAATGCGCTGGAGGCCCTCGAGGAGGGCCAGAAAGGCGTCGTGGTGCTGGATCGCACGCCGTTCTATGCTGAATCGGGCGGCCAGGTGGGCGACACGGGCTATCTGCAGGCGAACGATGGCCGCTTTCAGGTCACCAATACGCGCAAGCAGGCCGGGCATCATCTGCATGAAGGGCTGATGGTCGGCGGTCGCCTGGCCGTCGGCGAGCGTCTCGCGCCGCAGGTGGATCCTTCACTGCGCCAGGCAACGATGCGCAACCACTCGGCAACGCATCTGATGCACGAGGCGCTACGTCTGACCCTCGGCGATCACGTACAGCAGAAAGGATCGCTGGTCAGCGCCGAGCGTCTGCGTTTCGACTTCAGCCATTTCGAGCCGGTCACCCCGGATCAGTTGGCGCAGGTCGAGCGGATCGTCAATGCTCAGATCATGGCCAACGCGCCGACCCGGACCGAGTTGATGACGCTCGACGAGGCGAAGGCCAAGGGCGCGCGAGCGCTGTTCGAAGCTAAATACGCCGATAGCGTTCGCGTGCTGACCATCGGCAGCGACGACTTTTCGATCGAGCTTTGCGGGGGCACTCACGTGGCGCGCAGTGGCGATATCGGCCCGTTCCATATCGTCGCAGAGTCGGGTACCGCGGCGGGTGTGCGTCGCATCGAGGCGGTCAGCGGAGAAGGGGCCCTGGCCTGGTTCGATGCCCAGGAGCGTGAACTGAACGCCGTCGGCGAGCGACTCAAGGCCAAGCCCGAGCAGGTCGTCGAGCGTCTGGACGCCGTTCTCGAGCGTCAGCGATCGCTGGAGAAAGAGCTCGAACGGCTCAAGGCCAAGCTGGCGAGCGCGGCCGGTAATGACCTGTTGGAGGAAGCCTGGGACGTGGCCGGCATCAAGGTGCTGGCGACCCAGCTCGAGGGCATCTCGGGCAAGGAGTTGCGGGGCCTGCACGATCAGCTCAAACAGAAGCTGGGCTCGGGTGTGCTGGTACTGGCGACATCCCAGGATGGCAAGGTCAGCCTGATCGCCGGGGTCACCGACGATCTGACCGCCAGGGTCAAGGCGGGCGAGCTGGTCAATCACGTCGCCGCGCAGGTAGGCGGCAAGGGCGGTGGTCGCCCGGACATGGCCCAGGCGGGCGGTAGCGATCCGTCACAGCTGCCAGCGGCGCTGGAAAGCGTGCCGGCCTGGGTCGCGCAGAAGCTGAGCCAGGACTGAGAGGCTCGGCTAAATGCATTCACGTCCGGCGTTCGCGCCGGACGTCAACGCTAAGGAGCGATAAGCAGACTCATGGCGCTATACGTACAGAAGTTCGGAGGCACATCGGTCGGCTCGGTCGAGCGGATCAAGGCGGTGGCCGAGAAGGTCAAGCGTGATCGGGATGCAGGTCACCAGGTGGTAGTGGTGGTCTCGGCGATGAGCGGCGAAACCAATCGGCTCATCGGCCTGGCCAGTCAGATCAACGAGGATCCGACGCCGCGCGAGATGGATATGCTGGTTTCGACCGGCGAACAGGTCACCATTTCCCTGCTGGCCATGGCCCTGCACCAGCTGGGCGTGCCGGCGACGTCGTATACCGGCGCCCAGGTAGGCATTCGCACCGACAGCGCACACACCAAGGCGCGGATTCAGCGGATCGAGACCGATGAGATCCAGGAGGATCTGGACGACGGCCAGGTCGTGGTCGTGGCGGGTTTCCAGGGTGTCGATGAGGAAGGCAACATCACCACCCTCGGACGTGGCGGTTCGGATACGACCGGTGTCGCCCTGGCCGCGGCCCTGAAAGCCGACGAGTGCCAGATCTATACTGACGTCGACGGTGTCTACACCACCGACCCACGGGTCTGTTCCAAGGCGCAGCGCCTTGAGAAGGTCACTGTCGAAGAGATGTTGGAACTGGCGAGTCTCGGCTCCAAGGTGTTGCAGATCCGCGCCGTGGAGTTCGCCGGCAAATACAACGTACCGTTACGCGTGCTCTCGAGCTTCGAGGAAGGGCCTGGCACGCTGATCGTCGCAGACGAGGAATTCGAATCGATGGAAGAACCGCTGATCTCCGGTATCGCCTTCACGGCGAATGAAGCCAAGCTGACCCTGCTCAACACGCCCGACGTGCCCGGTGTCGCCTCGCGGATTCTGGGGCCGATCGCCGATGCCAACATCGAAGTCGACATGATCGTGCAGAACGTGGCGCCGGCCGGTGACTACACCGACTTCACCTTCACGGTGGCCAAGGGCGATTACAAGCAGACCATGCGCATTCTGCAGAACGATGTCATTCCGGCACTGGGCGGGGGCGACCTGCGCGGTGACGAGAACATCGCCAAGGTTTCGCTGGTCGGTGTCGGCATGCGTTCCCACGCGGGTGTGGCCTCCAAGATGTTCCGCGTGCTAGCCGAAGAGAATATCAACATCCGCATGGTCTCCACGTCCGAGATCAAGATCTCCGTGGTGATCGACGAAAAGGCGATGGAGCTTGCCGTACGCGCATTGCACACCGCGTTTGGGCTCGATAAAGACAGTATTCAGAGCGAATAGACGAATAACCCCTTCAACAATGCCTCAAGCGTTCTACGCTTAGGGGGAGTTGGAAGACGGTGAAGGAAAACACACGTTCTTTCAACGACGCCGCGGGTTTTCATGGAAGGCGTCATTGGCCTGATGGTCCGTATGACGCATAATCGCTGCTCGGGTAGGAAATCTGCTCTGCAGGCGGCCCGAGAGCGTGACCCGAGAATGGAAGAAGGCCCTGAGAAGGAGATCAGATAATGCTCATCCTGACCCGACGAGTGGGAGAGACTCTCATGATCGGTGACGACATAACCGTCACGGTTTTGGGAGTGAAAGGGAATCAGGTGCGTATCGGCGTGAACGCGCCCAAGGATGTGGCCGTCCATCGTGAAGAGATCTATCAGCGTATTCAGCGCGAGAAATCCGAAGATGAAGACGGCGGTCCTGGCGCATGAGTGCTGGATAGGCGCTTTGGTACCGTCTGAGCTGGTGAAGTCGTCCCCTTTATCGGCTCGGGCTATTACTGAACCCCTCTTTCATCCTCATGACTTCGCCTTCTGACCTTGTCTCGCGGTAACTTATTCATCCTCTGAGGTTTTTCACGAAAAAAGTTTGGCCTTCGGCTGGACAATGCTCAGCGGAATCGGTAATCTACGCGCCGTGCTGATCGGGGAGAGGTGGCCGAGTGGCTGAAGGCGCTCCCCTGCTAAGGGAGTATAGGGTTTATAGCCCTATCGAGGGTTCGAATCCCTCCCTCTCCGCCATTTTCGAACAATCGAAAATCTCGATCACGCCGTGT